>CADAQS010000001.1 GCA_902790115.1 uncultured Eubacteriales bacterium
TCTGATGGCGGATGAGGGCGACCGGCAGCTGTCGCGTCCCGGCGTGCTCGAAGGCACCGCCAAGCCCGATTACAACCGCTGCATCGAGATGGCCGCGCAGCAGGCGCTCCGCAAGATGCTCGTGCCGTCTATCCTGTCGCTGTGCATCCCGCTCGTCGGCGGCTTCCTGTTCGGCGTGGAATTCGTCGGCGGCATTCTCGTCGGCGCAACGATCGTCGCGATCCCGCGCGCGCTGTTCATGGGCAACTCGGGCGGCGCGTTCGACAACGCGAAAAAGTACATCGAAAGCGGCGCGCTCGAGGGAAGCGGCAAAGGCTCGCCCGCGCACAAGGCTGCGGTCACCGGCGACACCGTCGGCGATACGCGTAAGGACGTCGTCGGCGTCGCGCTCGACATCTTCATCAAGTCGATGTCCACGGTCGCCAACACGCTTGCCGGCGTGATCGCCCGCTTCACGCTGATCCACTGAACCAAAACGCGAACCGCCCGCAGGGAAGCCTGCGGGCGGTTTTGTTTTTTGGATTATTTGCGTTCGTAGCGGCAGAAGCGGAACGTCGTGCCCTCGTACTGCTGCTCCTCGCCCCGTTCCGTCATGCGCCAGCCGGAAGCAACGAGATCGGGATAGAACGTGTCCGCGCCGTCGGACGGATAGTCGTTGTGCGTGACGAGGCACGTATCGCAGTACGGCAGCATCAGCCGGTAGATGCTCGCGCCGCCGATCACGAACACGTCGTCTTTGGGCACGTCCTTCACGCGCTCGAGCGCCTCCTCGGGCGAATGGACGTACACGAGCTCGGTCGTGCGCCCCGCGGCGCGGTCGGCTTCGGCCGCCGCGACCGATTCGGGACGGATCTTGCGGTCGTCGTCGATCAGGACGATGTTGACGCGGTCCTTCAGCGGCGCCATGCGCGGAAAGCTTTCGAGCGTCGTGCTGCCCATGATGCAGACCTTGCCTTTGGTCGTGCGGCGGAAATACTGCATATCGGCGGGGATATGGATCAGAAGCTGCCCGGCCCTGCCGATCGCCCAGTTCTGACTGACGTTGACGATTTCGATCATAGCGGCCTCCTTCAGACGGCAATCGGGATGTTTTTGATCTGCTCGCCGTGCCGATACCCGATCAGCTGTACGTCGTCGGGCGTGAAGTCGTAGAAATTCTTCACGTCGGGATTGAGCACAAACTGCGGCGCCGGGAACGGCTCGCGATGGATCAGCTCCTCGATGATCGGGATGTGGCGGTCGTAGATGTGCGCGTCCGCGATCACGTGGACAAGCTCGCCCGCCTCCATATCGCACACCTGCGCGATCATGTGCAAAAGAACCGCGTACTGGACGACGTTCCAGTTGTTCGCGGCGAGCACGTCCTGCGAGCGCTGGTTGAGGATCGCGTTTAAAACGAGCTTTCCGGTTTCGGGATTCTTTGTGCAGTTGAACGTCATGCTGTACGCGCACGGGTACAGGTTCATCTCGTGCAGGTCGGCGAAGTTGTAGAGGTTCGTCATAATCCTGCGCGAGTACGGGTTGTTCTTGAGGTCGTAGATCACGCGGTCGACCATGTCGAACATGCCTTCCTTGTATTGGTGCTTGACCGACATCTGATAGCCGTACGCCTTGCCGATCGAGCCGTCCGGATCCGCCCATTCGTCCCAGATATGCGAATGCAGGTCGTGGATGTTGTTGGACTTCTTCTGCCAGATCCAAAGCACCTCGTCCACCGCGGACTTGATCGCGGTGCGCCGCAGCGTCAGGATCGGAAACTCCTTTCGAAGGTCGTACCGGTTCACGACGCCGAAGCGCTTGACCGTATAGGCGGGCGTTCCGTCCGGCCAGCGCGGGCGCACCTTTTCGCCGGTCGTGTCGGTCCCGTTGTCGATAATATCGCGGCACATTCTGATGAAGACCTCGTCTGCGTATGCCATAAGCTCACCTCCGTGGAATGCTGCTACCAGTATAACAGATTCCGCCCATATTTGCAAAACAAAAAAGCCCCGAACGGGGCTTTTTGTATGCGTCGATTATTTGTCCGTATGCACATCCACCTGCGCATGGGCGAGCGGGATGCTGTTCTCGACGAGCGTCTTCTGCACGGCTTCGTTGAGTCCGAAGTAGACCGTCCAGTAATCGCCCGACTTGAACCAGGTGCGGAGCTTGAACGTCGGCAGACCGCCGTCGGTCACGGTCACGAACACCTCGGGCGCGGGATCGTCGAGCACGAGCGCGTTCTGCTTCGCGCAGTCGAGCAGCAGGTCGAACACCTTCGCCTTGTCGGCCGCCGGGCTCAGCGTCACATCGATGTCGAGACGGCGGGTTTCGTTGACCGACAGGTTCTTGATCGCGGAATTGGACAGGCCGGCGTTCGGCAGCGTGACCTTAAGGTTGTCCGCGGTGTCGATCACGGTGTAGAACAGCGTGATCTCGCGGACGGTGCCCTCATGCGCACCGTCGGTGATGTAGTCGCCGACATGGAACGGACGGAACACGAGCAGCATGATGCCGCCGGCAAGGTTCGCCAGCGAGCCCTGCAGCGCAAGGCCGATCGCCAGACCGCAGGAGCCGAGTACCGCGATGATCGATGCGGTCGGAACGCCGACCGTCGCAACCGCGAGCAGGACGACGAGCACATAGCCCAGCACCTTGATCGCGCTGTTTGCGAACGACTGCACCTCCGGTGCGAGCTTCTGATGCCACGGCATCTTTTTGACGAGTTTGACCAATCCTTTGACAAGCAGCAGGCCGACGACTAAAATGACGAGCGCGGCAACGATCTTCATTGCGATGCCGGCGATGCCGTTTCCGAACTGATCGGCGATTCCCTGCGAGAGCTGTTCGCCCCAGCTGATTTCTTCTGCAAGCATTTTTTCTTTCCCTCCTTGGTGTTTAACCGACAACGATGTTGACGATATTTTTGACAACGATCACTTTGCGGATCGATTTGCCCTCCAGATACGGCGCGACGTCGGTGCAGGCCTTCGCCGCTTCCTCGACGGCCGCCTTGTCCGCGTCCGCCGGCATCGAAATGCGCGCGCGCACCTTGCCGTTGACCTGCACGCCGTACTCGATCGATGCGACCGCCAGCGCGCTTTCGTCGTATATAGGCCACGGCGCATGGTGCAGCGGCTCGAAGCCCAGCCGCTCGTTCATCTCCTCCGCCATGTGCGGCGCAAACGGCGAGAGCAGCAGCAACAGCGTATGCAGTTCGTCCTTTGTCACGCTGCCCTTGGCGTAAAAGTCGTTGACCAGCGACATCATCGCCGCGATCGCGGTGTTGAACTTCATGCGCTCGATGTCCTCGGACACCTTCTTGATGCAGGCGTGCACGGCGCTGCGCT
Organism: uncultured Eubacteriales bacterium; assembly: GCA_902790115.1. Taxonomy (GTDB): domain Bacteria; phylum Bacillota; class Clostridia; order Christensenellales; family CAG-138; genus UBA3792. The sequence continues at coordinate 3,330 of CADAQS010000001.1, forward strand.
GCGCCGCGTCGGTATCGCCCTCGCCCTTGACGAGATCCTGCAGCCGCCAGACGCGGTCGAGGAAGCGCTTGCAGCCGTTCGCGGACTCCTCGCTCCACGGCGTCGCCGCCATGTAGTCGCCCATGAACATCACATACGTGCGCAGCGTATCCGCGCCGAGCCGCTCGATGACGTCGATCGGATCGACGACGTTGCCCTTGGACTTGGACATCTTGTCGCCGTCGGGTCCCAAGATCAGGCCCTGATAGGTGCGCTTGGCGTACGGCTCGGGCGTGTTGACTTCGCCGAGGTCGTACAGGAACTGATGCCAGAAGCGCGAGTACAAAAGATGACGCGTCACATGCTCCATGCCGCCGTTGTACCAGTCGACCGGCATCCAGTATTTCATCTTTTCGGGATCGCAGAAGCGCTGATCATTTTTCGGATCGATGAAGCGCAGATAGTACCACGACGAACCCGCCCACTGCGGCATCGTATCGGTTTCGCGCTTCGCTTTGCCGCCGCACTTCGGGCAGGTGCAATTCACGAACGACTCGATCCTTGCCAGCGGCGACTGTCCGTCGGTGCCGGGCTCGAAGTTCTCGACGTCGGGCAGCGTCAGCGGCAGCTCCTCATACGGAACGCCGACCGTGCCGCACACCGGGCAGTGGATCAGCGGGATCGGCTCGCCCCAGTAGCGCTGGCGGTTGAACGCCCAGTCCTTCATCTTGTACTGAACGCCCTTGTGCCCGATGCCCATCCGTTCGAGATGTTCGAGCATCGCCGCGATCGAATCCTTTTTGTTGTCGTAGGCGTTCAGGAAATCGGAATGGATCATCCGCCCGTTGCCGGTGTACGCCTCTTTTTCGATGTCGCCGCCCTCGATGACCGGGATGATCTCGACGCCGAACTTCTTCGCAAACTCCCAGTCGCGCTGGTCGTGCGCCGGAACCGCCATGATCGCGCCGGTGCCGTAGCCCATCATGACGTAGTCCGCGAGGAACACCGGGATCTCCCTGCCGTTGACCGGGTTGATCGCCGAAAAGCCCTCGAGCCGCACGCCGGTCTTGTCCTTGACGAGCTGGGTGCGCTCGAACTCGGTCTTCTTGGCGCATTCGGCGCGGTAGGCTTCCACCGCGTCCCAGTTGGCGATCCGGTCGCGGTACTTGTCGAGCATCGGATGCTCGGGCGCCATGACCATGAACGTCACGCCGAAGAGCGTGTCGCAGCGGGTCGTGTAGATCTCGAGCGATTCGGGAATGTCCTTGATCGCGAAGTTCACAAACGCGCCGGTGGACTTGCCGATCCAGTCGATCTCCTGCTGCTTGATCGAATCCGGATAATCGACGCTGTCGAGCCCGGAGAGCAGGCGGTCGGCGTATTGGGTGATCTTGAGGTACCAGACGTCCTTCGGCAGCTGGATGACGTCGCTGTGGCAGACATCGCACTTGCCGCCCTGCGAATCCTCGTTCGAGAGGACGACCTTGCAGTTCGGGCAGTAGTTCACCTGCGTTTTGGCGCGGAACACAAGCCCGTGGTCGAACATCTTGCGGAAAATCCACTGCGTCCAGTGGTAGTAGTCGGGCAGCGAGGTCGAGATCTCGCGGCTCCAGTCGAACGAATAGCCGACGCGCTTCATCTGATCCTTGAAGTGCTCGACGTTTTTGGTCGTGATGATGTGCGGATGCGTGTTCGTCTTGATCGCGTAGTTCTCGGCGGGCAGACCGAACGAGTCGAAGCCCATCGGGAACAGCACGTTGTAGCCCTGCATCCGGCGCTTGCGGGAGATGACCTCCAGGCTCGTGTACGCCTTGATGTGCCCGACGTGCATGCCCGCGCCGGACGGGTACGGAAACTCGACAAGCCCGTAGAACTTCGGCTTTGTGAAATCGTCCTCTGCTTGGAAGCAGTTATGTTCTTCCCAGTATGCCTGCCATTTGCGTTCGATGGCGGCAAAGTCATAGCGTTCTGCCATAAAAAGTCCTTTCAATTGTGAAAAAAATGGAACTGATATATGAAATAACTTTAACTTTTTCTGCTGCGTTTGTCAACCGCTTTACAAGAAATTCCGTTTATGTTACACTGAATCTGCGCACGGATCCCGCCCGCTTTTCCTTTGGCGCGCGGCGATCGGATCCGCAGCGGAAAGGAGCAAATACATGATCGGTGAATACCTTTTCCATATCGGATCGTTCGGCGTTCCGGCGATGGGCTTCTGCATCCTGATCGGCACGATCTTTGCGATGCTGCTCTGCTGGTATGCCAGGCGGTTCACCAATCTCGACTGGAACGACGAGATCCTCGACGGCGTCATCTGGGCGGTGCTGGCCGGCTTTATCGGCATGAAGGTGCTGTACTGGATCGTCACGCCCGAAGCGATCGAACAGGTGATCGCGGAGCCTTCGCTCAAGGGCGTCTGGGAGCTTTTGACCGCCGGCATGGTGTTTTACGGCGGGCTGTTCGGCGGCATCTTGGGTCTGTGGCTTCTCGCCCGGAAAAAGAAGCGCAGCTTTTTCACGTTCTCGGATCTGATCCTGCCGTGCTTTGCGATCGCGCACGCGGGCGGACGGATCGGCTGTCTGCTCGTCGGCTGCTGCTACGGCGTCGCGGAGGGACAGACCTGCCTTGCGGGACACCTCACCTACCACGGCGTGCTGTCGGTGACCTACCTCAACGGCGTCCACCGGCTGCCGGTGCCGCTGATGGAGTCGATGTTCCTCGTGCTGCTGTCCGGCGTTCTGCTCGTAATTCTGAAGAATCAAAAGCACCGCGGTTCGGTCACGGCGTGGTATCTGATCCTGTATGCGATCTGGCGGTTTGTCATCGAATACTTCCGCGGCGACGAGGTTCGCGGCATCTACGGCCCGTTCTCGACCTCGCAGTGGATCAGTATCGCGACCCTGCTCGTCGGCGTTGTGATCCTCGCGCTCTCGCGCAAATGGCCGAAGGACGTTCCGGTTCCGGACTTCCATGAGGACGACCTGACCGTCCCCGAAGCGGACGACGCGCCCGAAATCACGCTGGACGGCGAAGCCGAAGCGGAAGCCGCCGAAGCGGAGACCGATGCGCAGACCGAAGCGGAGAAGGAATCGACCGAACCCGCAGAAGAACCGGCCGAAGCGGAAAAGGAGCAGGCCGATTCCGAGGAAGAGAAGGCAGAAAAGGAATAACGCGTTCTGCAGCGCATGTGAGAAGGTTTTCCGGTCGGGAAACCTTCTTTTCTTTCGGCAAAAGAAAACAGCTCTACGAAAAAAAAAAGAGCCCGCGCAGGGCTCTTTTGGTTTCACACAAATGCGTTTCGTTCCGGGTCGTAGGCAAAGCCGGCGTTCGCCATGCGGCGTTCGAGCGCCGTGCGATCGACCTGCAGATCCTCGCAGAGCGCGTCGAGCGACGGATAGAAATCGCGAAGCTTCATGTTCAGCACGGACAGCAAAATATACGGATCCTCGGGCAGCTGCATGGACGCCTCCTCAATAGACGACCATGTACTTTTCAAGCTCCCAGTCGGTCACGCGCGTGCGGTAATCGTCCCATTCGCGCTTCTTGCCCGAAACATAGCTGTTGTAGACGTGCTCGCCGAGCGTTTCGATGATCAGCGGATCGGCCTTGAGGCACTTGATCGCGTCGCGCAGCGTGCCGGGCAGGCTGTGGATGCCATGCGCGTGGCGCTCGTCCTCGGTCATCGCAAAGATGTTCTCGGTGATCTCGGCAGGCGGAACGAGGCCGCGTTCGATGCCGTCGAGCCCCGCCGCGAGGCACGCCGCGATCGCAAGGTACGGATTGCAGGCGGGATCGGGGCAGCGCAGCTCGACGCGCGTGGACTGTCCGCGCGACGCCGGGATGCGGATCAGCGCAGAGCGGTTCGACGCGCTCCAGGCGAGGTAGCACGGCGCTTCATAGCCCGGAACGAGGCGCTTATACGAGTTGACGAGCGGATTGGTGATCGCCGTCATGCCGCGCACATGCTCCAAAAGCCCCGCGATAAAGCTGTACGCCTCCTTGGAAAGGCCGCGTTCGCCGTTTGGATCGTGGAAAATGTTCCTGCCGTCCTTGAACAGCGACATGTTCGTGTGCATGCCTGAGCCGTTGATGCCGTAGACGGGCTTGGGCATGAAGGTCGCGTGCAGGCCGCGCATCTGCGCGATCGACTTGACGACCATCTTGAACGTGACGATGTTGTCCGCGGCGCGGAGCGCTTCGGCGTACTTGAAATCGATCTCGTGCTGACCGGCCGCGACCTCGTGGTGGCTCGCTTCGATCTCGAATCCCATCTCCTCGAGGATCAGGCAGATCTCGCGGCGCACGTCGCCGCCGTGGTCGATCGGCGCCATATCGAAATAGCTTGCCTCGTCGGCGGTGTTCGTCGTCGGATGTCCCTTCTCGTCGATCTCGAACAGGAAGAATTCCGCTTCCGGTCCGACGTTGAACGAATAGCCCATGTCCTCGGCGCGCTTCAGAACGCGCTTTAAGACGTAGCGCGGATCGCCGACAAACGGCGTTCCGTCGGGGTTGTACACGTCGCAGATCAGCCGCGCGGTGCGGCGCTTCTTTGGAAGCCACGGCAGAATCACGAAGCTGTCCAGATCCGGTCTTAGATACTGGTCGGATTCATGGATGCGGGTGAAGCCTTCGATCGAGCTGCCGTCGATCATGATCTGGTTGTTCACGACCTTTTCGATCTGCGAGCGCGTGACCGCAACGTTTTTGAGCTGTCCGAAAATGTCGGTGAACTGCAGGCGGATAAACTCGATATCCTCCTCGTTGACGATGCGCACGATGTCGTCCCTGGTATAATGCTGCATGGTAAATCCTCCCCTGAATCATTTCAATGTTCCCGTTGTGCGCGCTGCTGCATCGCGGCTTCGATAAACGCGAGAAACAGCGGATGCGGCCTGATCGGCCGGCTTAAAAATTCCGGATGGTACTGCACGCCGATGTAGAACGGAAGATCGCTCCGCTCCGCCGCCTCCACGAGCCGCCCGTCCGGCGAAATGCCCGAAAAAGTCAGTCCCGCATCGGTCATCTGCTGTCGGAACACATTGTTGACTTCATAGCGGTGCCGGTGGCGCTCCGCGATCCACTCCTGCCGATAGCAGCGCATCAGCACGGTATTCGGCTGCACCGCGCACGAATAGCTGCCGAGCCGCAGCGTGCCGCCCTTGTCCACCTCGTCGCTCTGTCCCGGCATAAAGTCGATGACCTTGTGCGCGCTGTCCGGATCGAACTCCCCTGAATTCGCGTCCGCATAGCCGAGCACGTTCCGCGCATACTCGATGCAGAGCACCTGCATGCCGAGGCAAATGCCGAAATACGGCACGGCGTGCGTTCGCGCATAGCCCGCCGCCGCGATCATGCCCTCGATCCCGCGGCTCCCGAATCCGCCCGGCACCAGGATGCCGTCGCAGTCCCGGACCGCTTCGGGCGTGAACGTCTCCGAATCGACCCAGCGGATGTTGACCCGCACGCCTTTTTGATAACCGGCGTGATGCAGCGCTTCGACGATCGACAGATACGCGTCGTGCAGCTGCGTATACTTTCCGACCAGCGCGATCTCCGTGCAGCCCTTCGGATGCCGGATCCGATCGACCATCGTGCTCCATTCCGTTAAATCGGGTTCCGCCGCCTCGATGCCGAGCTTGCGGCACACGATGCCGGAAAAGTGCGCCTGCTCGAGGTACAGCGGCGCTTCGTACAGGATCGGCAGCGTGAGGTTTTCGATCACGCAGTCGCGCTCGACGTTGCAGAAGTTGGCGATCTTGTCAAAAATCGACGGATCGGTGATCGGCTCGTCGCACCGGAGCACGATGATGTCCGGCGAGATGCCGATCCCCTGCAGTTCCTTGACCGAGTGCTGCGTCGGCTTGGATTTGTGTTCCCCGCTCGCCCGCAGGTACGGCACGAGCGTCACATGGATGTACAGCGCGTTGTCGCGCCCGACCTCGCGCCCGACCTGCCGGATCGCCTCCAAAAACGGCTGTCCCTCGATGTCGCCGGTCGTGCCGCCGATCTCGGTGATCACGACGTCGGCGTTCGTGTTCTCGCCGACCCGGTAGATGAACCGCTTGATCTCGTCGGTGATGTGCGGGATCGTCTGCACGGTCTTGCCGAGATAGCCGCCCTGCCGCTCGCGCGCGAGCACGTTCGCGTAGACCTTGCCGGTCGTCAGATTGGAATACCGGTTGAGGTTCTCGTCGATGAACCGCTCATAGTGTCCGAGGTCGAGGTCGGTCTCCGCGCCGTCGTCGGTCACGTAGACCTCGCCGTGCTGATACGGACTCATCGTGCCCGGATCGACGTTGATGTACGGATCGAGCTTCTGCGCCGCGACCTTGAGGCCGCGCGCCTTCAGGAGCCTTCCGAGCGACGCCGCCGTAATGCCCTTGCCGAGCCCCGATACGACGCCGCCCGTTACAAAGATGTATTTTTTCATACCGATCCCTCCGGTCCCCGGAAAACAGCGCGGGCGCTCACTCGGGGGGTTGTTCCCCCGGATGAACGCCCGTCGTTCAACTTTCTTGTTCCGATATGCGGCCTGCGGCCTTGTCTTCGGTTTTTTTCAGCATGGGAAAATTATAACGGCACGCCCCGAATTTTGTCAAGGCGCGCCGCTATACTTTTTCACATATATTACTTATGCCCTACTGCAGAAACAGCGCGCGTTTTTCGGCGTCGAGCCGATCGAGCTTGTTCGTGTAGGTCGGAACGTCCTTCGGTGCGGCGATGCGTTCGACGCGCCGTTCGGCGTTGAAGATGCGCTTGGTCATCGCGTTTGCGCCGTGCGCGAGGATCGAGGTCGTCTCCTCCATCATATCGATGTTGTAGACGCAGATCGTGCCGCGTCCGGCATAGCCGACGTTTTCGAGGTTGCCGTTCTGGTACTTCTGCCGGTACAGGTAGTACGGCCAGAGGCCCATGCTCTTCGCCGCGGCAAAGCCCATATCGATCATCTTCGTGACCGCTTCCTTTTCGGGCAGCGGATACTGTTCGAGCTGCTCCTTGAGCCGGCTCGACCGCTTGATCGCAAGCGTATGCACGGTCAGGTTATCGGGTCGGAGCTTACAGATCCCGTCCAGCGTCCGGGCGAAATCGTCCTCGGTTTCGCCGGGCAGTCCCGCGATCAGATCCATGTTGATCGACGCAAAACCGACCTCGCGCGCAAGAAGGAACGTTTCTTCGATCTGCTCTTTGGTATGCGCTCTGCCGATGCGGCGCAGCGTTTCGTTGTTCATCGTCTGCGGATTGACCGAGATGCGCCCGACGCCGTGTTTTTTCAGCACTTCGAGCTTTTCGCGCGTGATCGTATCGGGACGGCCCGCCTCCACGGTGCATTCGCTGCCGTAGCCGCCGTACACGGATTCGAGGTGATCGAGCAGCCGGTCAAGCTGTTCCGCCGTTAAAACGGTCGGCGTTCCGCCGCCGATGTAGCACGCGCGAAGGTTCCATCCGCCTTCGCGCAGCAGCTGTCCGCCGCGCGAGATGTCCTCGAACAGGGGAACCAGGTACGCCTCGGTCGAAGCGCCTTTTGCGATCTCCGCGCCGAACGAGCAGTACAGGCAGCGCGTCCTGCAGTACGGAATGCCGACGTAAACGTCCAGGTCGCGCTCCCCTGCCGATTCCAGATACGGCTTCTGCACGGCGTTGATCGTCGCGGCGAGCCGCAGCTTGTCCTCGCTGACCGAAAAGACCTCCCGGAACTGGCGCACCGCCTCCCTCTCGCCGTACCGCGCGGCAAGATCGCGCAGCAGCTTGGTCGGACGGATGCCGGTGAGGCTTCCCCACGGCATGTCCGCGGGACAGACCTTCTGCAGCAGCGCATAGGCGACGCGCTTGACCGCGCGCTTTTGCTGCCGCTTGCGCTCCAAAGGATCGCCGCCGTCGGGCAGCACGGCAAAGCCCGCGCTCTGCCCGTTCAGCGTGCCGCCTGCGAAAAGATGCGCCTCGTCAAGCGTGATCGTCATGCAAAATTGGGCGTCCGGGGCGTCGGGACGGATCTCGACCGCGCCCAAAAAGAGCCGGATCTCCTCGGCGATGTCGTTTTCGTATTGCGGGACGTTGGTCACGAGTTGAACCATGGATTCCTCCGGTAGGGCAAAAGGGGATTGTGTTCGCGCTCATGCGCGACCGTCGTCGGGTCGCCGTGACCCGGGTAAAGCGTAAAGTCCTTCGGCAGCGCAAGCACCCGATCGCAGACCGAGCGCATCAGCTCGCGCATGTTCCCGCCGGGCAGGTCGGTCCGGCCGACGCCCTCCAAAAACACCGTGTCGCCGGTGAACGCGAGTTTCTGTTCTTCGCACACATAGCAGACGCCGCCCGGCGTATGTCCCGGCGTGTGCAGCACCGAAAACGTATACCCGGCCGCCGAAACCGTTTCGCCGTCCGCAACGAGCCGGGTCGGCTCCGACGGCACAAGCTCGCCGCCCATCCATGCCGCGCGGCATTCGTCCGGATCGGACAGGCACTTTGCGTCGAGCGAATGGATCAGCACCGCGCAGCCGCGCAGGCTTTTCAGCTCGCCCGCGCCCGCGATGTGGTCAAAATGCCCGTGCGTCAGAAGGATGTGCGTCGGGCGCAGCCGAAACTTCAGCAGCGCCTGCATCGCGGTGCCGGCGTCGGACGGGTCGATCACCGCCGCGTCGCAACCCTCGCCGCGCGAGAGAATATAGCAGTTGGCCTCCAAAGGCCCCATCGGTACGGTCAGCAGCATCAGAACGTCCTCCGCGAATCGAGCAGGATCGTGAACGGCCCGTCGTTGCAAAGCGAAACCTTCATGTCCGCGCCGAACACGCCGGTCTCGACCGGAACGCTCGCTTTGAGCCGTTCGATGCAGCGCTCGTACAGCGGAATCGCCGTTTCGGGACGCGCCGCATGGATATAGCTCGGACGGCGTCCCTTTCGCGCGTCGCCCAGCAGCGTGAACTGCGAAATCAAAAGGATCTTCCCGCCGACGTCGAGCACCGACCGGTTCGGAACGCCGTTTTCGTCGTCAAAGATCCGAAGCCCGATCAGCTTGTCGCAAAGGTAATCCGCGTCGGCTTCGGTGTCGCTGACATCGATGCCGAGCAGCACGCAAAGTCCCTTTTCGATCGCGCCGACGCATGCGCCGTCGATCTCCACCTTCGCGCCGTCGGCGCGCTGCACCACTGCTCGCATACAAAAACTCCTGTCATACCGTTTCGGCGATGGGTTCGCCTAAACTATAATTATACCATGCCTGAAAAGCCAAGGCAAGTACCGCGTCCCAAAACGAAAAAACCGCGGGCAAAAGCCTGCGGTTTGAAAAGTCCGGTTCAGATGCGGTAGACGTCGATGACCTCGGGCAGCTTTTTGAGGTTGTTCATAATGACCTTGAGCTGTTCGCTGCCGGTGACCGTGAACGTCATGTCCATGATCGCGTCGCCCTCCTCGGTCGAGCGGCTGACAAGGTTCGTCATGTTGACGTTGAGGCTTAAGAGAACCTTGCTGACCTCCATCAGCGATCCCGCCTTGTCCACGACGCGGACGCGGATCGCCGCCGAGAACGAGGTCTTCTCCTCCGCCGCCCATTCGACCTCGATGATGCGGTCGGTCTCCTTCAAAAGATTCTGCGCGTTCACGCAGTCGGCGCGATGCACCGAAACGCCCCTGCCGCGCGTGATGTAGCCGATGATCGGATCGCCGGGCAGCGGGTTGCAGCACGACGCGAAGAACACGGCCATGCCCGGATCGCCGTACACATAGACGCCGTTCGTGTTCGTGCGGTGCGCAGGCTTTTGCGGCTCCTTGCCCGCCTCCTCCAGCTTGCGGTTGATCGCGCTGAGGCGCTCGTCCTTCCGGTACAGGTCCATCAGCTTGTGCAGAACCTGTCCCGCCGTGATGCCGCCGAAGCCGATCGTCGCATACAGATCCTCGACCGTCGCGATCGTCATGCGCTTGATGACCTCGTTGTAATACTCCGGCTTCATCAGCTGCGCAAGGTTCTGCCCGTGGCGCTTGGCGGTCTCCTCGAGCATGTCGCGCCCGCGCTGGATGTTCTCCTCGCGGTTTTCGCGCTTGAACCACTGGCGGATCTTGTTCTTGGCGGACTGCGTTTTGACGATCGACAGCCAGTCGCGGCTCGGCCCGACCTGCGCGTTCGAGGTCAGAATCTCAACGACGTCGTTCGTTTTGAGCTTGTAATCGAGCCGAACCATGTTGCCGTTGACGCGCGCGTGCTGGCAGTGGTGTCCGACGTTCGTATGGATGCGGTAGGCAAAGTCGAGCGGCGTCGAGCCGACCGGCAGATCGATGATCTCGCCGCGCGGCGTCAGCACGAAGACGTACTCGCCGAGGAAGTCCTTGAGCACGTTTTCGACGAACTCCTTGCTGTCCTCGGTCGTCTCTTCGGCTTCGATGATCTGCTTGATCAGCGACGTTTTCTGATCGAGCTCGGTCATGACCTTCTTGTCGTCCTTGTACATCCAGTGCGCCGCGATGCCGTACTCGGCGGTCTCGTGCATCTCGTGCGTGCGGATCTGGATCTCGAACGGAATGCCGTTCTCGTTCATGACCGTCGTATGCAGCGAGCGGTACATGTTCGGCTTCGGCATGGCGATATAGTCCTTGAACCGGCCCGGCATCGGCTTCCACGTCGCATGGACGACGCCGAGCGCCGCGTAGCAGTCGTTGACCGTATCGACGATGATGCGGATCGCGATCAGATCGTACAGCTCGTTGAGCTTGTAGTTGTTGCGCTGCATCTTGCGGTAGGTCGAATACAGATGCTTCGGCCGGCCGGAGATCTCGCCGTGGATGTTCGCCTCGTCGAGCAGCTTTCGCATCAGCTCCATCGCGCTGTTCAGAACCTCCATGCGCTCATGCTGCTGTTCGGAGACCTCGGCGCTGAGCTTCGCAAACTCCTCGGGCATCAGATAGCGGAACGAGAGATCCTCAAGCTCCGACCGGATCACGCCCATACCGAAGCGGTCCGCAAGCGGCGCGTAGACTTCGAGCGTCTCCTTGGCCTTGCGCGCCTGCTTTTCGGGCGTGCAGTAGGCGAGCGTGCGCATGTTGTGCAGCCGGTCCGCGAGCTTGATGATCACGACGCGCACATCCGACGCGATCGAAAGGAACAGCTTCCGGAGGTTTTCGGTCTGCTCCTGCTTTTTGGTAATATAGGTCTGGTTGCCGGATTTGGTCAGCTTGGTAACGCCGTCCACCAAAAACGCGACTTCCTTTCCGAAGCGCGTTTCGATGTCGGCCGTCTGAATGTTGTCGCCGTCCTCGACGGTGTCGTGCAGCACGCCCGCGATCACGGTCGGCGCGTCCATGCCCATCTCCAGAAGGTACTGCGACACGGTCAACGGGTGCGTGACATACGGACCACCGGCGTCGCGCCGCTGGTTGCAGTGTACGCGCTCGGCGAACTCGATCGCCGCGCGCATCCGTTCGCCCGCCTCGAACCCGAACTTTTTCCGGAATCCGTCCAGCAGGCTCTGTTTTAACTCTGTCACACCGTAGTCTTCCATCACGATCCCTATTATATTACGAATGCAGAGCACAATACAAGTGCCCGTTTGCAATTTGCTTCTTTTCGGTCACGATCTGTTCAAAAAACCGTCCGCCCGCACAGGCCGCAACGCCCGCTTCCGTCAGCACCAGCAGCGTCAAAAGCTCCTCCTCGGTCAGGCAGTCGCCCGCGATTCCGCGCCGCAGCCGCGGCCGCAGCCGCACAAAGATGCGCCGCATCGCGTTTTCGTCCGGCCGCTTGGAAGAATGCTCTGCGACCGCGCGCGCCGTCGCGTCGTCCGGCTTTCGCAAAAACGCGTCCGCCGCATCCCAAAGTCCGTCCAAAAGCGCGCAGCGCAGCGCCGACAGGTATGCGTTGACGGATTCCACCTCGCGGAACGTGTTCGTTTTCAGCGTCACAAGCGCTTCGACCTGCTTTGGCGCCTGCCAGTCGGCAAACCGGTTTCCGAGCCGGAATCCGACCAGCCGCAGCTTCCGTTTCCCGTCGGACAGCGACGCCGAAAGGTGCGCGCCCTCGCGCCCCATCTGGGAAGCGTCAAAAAGCGTACCTTTCAGCAGGAACACCGGCTCGCGGTTGCCCTCGCCGAACGGTGCAAGCCGGGAAAGCTCACGGCACAGCTCCGGCGTGCATTCGGAGAGCGCGAGCGTGTCCTCATACAGGAGCGGCGCGCGCTCCAGCCCGTTTGGGAAGCGCTCCGAAAGCGTCCGCATCAGCGCCTTCCGGCACGGGTCGAACGATTCGGGCGGCATCGCGGCGCCCGCCGCGAGCGCATGCCCGCCGAACCGCGTGAAAAACGCCGCATGCTCCGACAGCAGCGCGAACAGATCGACCGGCGGAATGCTCCGCCCCGACCCGACCAGCTCGCCGCCGAGCCGCGTAAACAGCAGCACCGGGCAGCCGTACTGCTCTAAAATGCGCGACGCGACGATCCCGATCACGCCGGGATTCCAGTCCTCGCCGCACAGCATCAGGATCCGGTGCTCCGCGCTCGGATCGATCTGGCGCTCCGCTTCGGTCAGGATGCGCTGCTCCTCGCGCTTTCGGGCGGCGTTTGCCGCGTCGAGCTCCGCCGCAAAGTGCAGCCGCGCCGGTTCATCCGCCGCGATCAGCAGATCCACAGCGCGGCGCGCATCGCCCATGCGTCCCGCGGCGTTGATCCGCGGCGCGATCAGAAATGCGAGCGTCGTTTCCGTGACCGGCTGTCCTCCCGCGCCCGCCGCGTCGAGCAAAGCGGCAAGTCCCGGTTCCGTCCCGAACAGGCGCACCCCGCGCGCCACGATCGTGCGGTTGAAGCCGACCAGCGGCATCACGTCCGCAACCGTCGCAAGCGCGGCGATCGCCAAAAACCGCTCCGCGCCGCAGCCGAGCCGCATCGCCAGCAGCAGCGCGACCGCGCCGCCGCAGAGCGACGCCGCGCGCGGATCCTGCCCGGGGCGCGTCGCGCAGACGACCGCCGCCGCATCGGGCAGCGTGTCGTGGCAGCGGTGATGGTCGGTCACGACGACCTCCATGCCGAGCGAACGGCACAGTTCGATCTCCGCATGCGCCGAAATGCCGTTGTCCACGGTCACAAGCAGCTCCGTGCCTTTTTGGGCAAGCGTTCGGACGCTGTCGGGGTGCATACCGTAGCCCTCGGCGGCGCGCAGCGGAATATAATAGGAAACGTCGGCGCCGAGCGCGGTCAGCGCGCGGTACAAAATCGTCGTCGCGCAGACGCCGTCCACGTCGTAGTCGCCGTAGATGCAGATCCGTTTTTTCGCCCGGATCGCGGACAAAATCGTTTCCGCCGCACGGTCCATGTCGAGCAGAAGATCGGGATCCGGCAGCGGCAGTTCTTCGGGATGCAGATACGGATAGACGTCCTCCGCCCGCCGGCAGCCGCGCCGGTACAGCGCGCGCAAAAACGGCTCGGAAAAATCGCCCTCCGCGCGAAGGGCGTCGAGAACCGATTCCTCATACGGCTCCGAAAAGCTCTGCTCCCATGCTCTCAAAGTTCCGATTCCTTTCCAAAAAACGGGACTGCAAGGGCAGAAAAGTCCCCTGCAGTCCGCGATTGGTTCGTTACAGTGCGATCGACGCGGTATCGCGTGCGATGGCGAGTTCTTCGTTGGTCGGCAGAACCATGACCTTGACCCTGCTCGACGGCTTGGAGAGCACGATCTCCTCGCCGCGCGGCGCCGTGCGGTTCAGCTCGAAATCGAAGTCAATGCCAAGGAAGTCCATATCCTGCATGATCAGCTCGCGCGTTGCGGCGTCGTTCTCGCCGACGCCCGCCGTGAACACGATGCAGTCCACGCCGTTCATCTCGGCCGCATAGGAGCCGATGTAGCGCTTGACGGCAAGCGCGAACATGTCGAGCGCGAGCGTTGCGCGCGCGTTGCCCTCCTTGCGGGCGGCCCACAGATCGCGGAAGTCGCTGGACACGCCGGAGATGCCGAGCATGCCGCTCTTCTTGTTCATCAGCGTATCGACTTCCTTGATCGACAGGTTCATCTTGTCCATCAAAAACGGAACGATCGCCGGGTCGATGCTGCCGCAGCGCGTGCCCATCGGCAGACCTTCGAGCGGGGTCAGACCCATCGAGGTATCGACGCACTTGCCGCCGATCGAGCAGCTCACGGACGAGCCGTTGCCGAGGTGGCAGGTGATGATCTTGACGTTGGGATCGCCCTCTCTTCCGAGGCGCTTGATCGCCTCGCCGGTGACGAACATGTGCGACGTGCCGTGGAAGCCGTAGCGGCGCACGGAATACTTCTCATACACCTCGTAGGGCAGCGCGTACTGGAACGTCTTCTGCGCCATGCTCATGCCCCATGCGGTATCGAACACCGCGACCTGCGGCGTGTTCGGCATGGCCGCGCGGCAGGCGTTGATGCCCATCAGGTTGGCCGGATTGTGCAGCGGCCCGAGCGGGATGACCTCCTCGATCGCCGCGATGCACTTCTCGTCCACGAGCGCGGACGCCGTGAAGTTCGGACCGCCGTGCAGGACGCGGTGACCCACCGCCGCAACGTCGGCCATGTCCTTGATGACGCCGATCTTTTCGTCGGTCAGCACGCCGAGCACGAGCTCGATCGCCTGCTGATGCGTCGGCATCGGGGATTCCTGCTGGAACTTTTCGCCGCCGGTCGGCTGATAGGTCAGCTTGCCGTCGATGCCGATGCGCTCGCAAAGGCCTTTGGCGAGGACGGACTCGGTATCGATGTCGATCAGCTGGTACTTTAACGAGGAGCTGCCTGCGTTGATGATCAGAACGGTTCTCATGGCTGCCTCCTTACTGAATCTGCGCCTGCACCGCCGTGATCGCCACGACGGAGACGATGTCCTCTACGCTGCATCCGCGGGAGAGGTCGTTGATCGGCGCCGCAAAGCCCTGGCAGATCGGGCCGATCGCTTCCGCGCCGGCAAGCCGCTGCACGAGCTTGTAGCCGATGTTGCCCGCCTGCAGATCCGGGAAGATCAGAACGTTCGCCTTGCCCGCAACCGGGGAACCCGGGCTCTTGAGCTGACCGACCTTTTCGACGAGCGCGGCGTCCGCCTGCAGTTCGCCGTCGACGTTCAGCTCTGGCGCAAGCTCGTGGACGAGCGCGGTCGCCGCAACGACCTTGTCCACGTTCTCATGCTTGGCGCTGCCCTTGGTGGAGAACGACAGCATCGCAACGCGCGGCTCCATGCCGCAGAGCGCCTTCGCGCTTTCCGCGGACGAGATCGCGATCGCGGCGAGCTGTTCCGCCGTCGGGTTCGGGTTGACGGCGCAGTCCGCGAAGATCAGAAGACCGTCGTCGCCGTATGCTTTGTTCGGCACTTCCATGACGAAGCAGCTCGAAACCGTGCTGATGCCCGGCTTCGTCTTGATGATCTGCAGACCCGGACGCAGCGTGTTGCCGGTCGTGTTGATCGCGCCGGAAACGAAACCGTCGGCCTTCTTGTCCTTGATCATCATCGCCGCGTAGAACAGCGGGTTGGCGATCATGTCGCGCGCCTTTTCGGGCGTGACGCCCTTGGCCTTGCGCATCTCGTAGAACCAGTCGCAGTAGCGCTCGTAGTCCTCGGCCTCGGTCGGGTTGATCGTGTCGATGCCGTCAAGCGAGACGCCGTACTTGTTTGCGACCGCCAAAATCTCTTCCCGCGCGCCGAACAGGGTCACCTTCGCCAGTCCCTCCGCGACGATGCGCGCCGCCGCCTGAACCGTGCGCTCTTCCGTGCCTTCCGGAAGCAGGATGTGCTTTCGATCCGCTTTTGCTTTTGCCTTGATCGTGTCCATCAATGACATGTCCATAAACCTCCAAAATAAGTTTATAATTTATTCTACCATAAGACGCAAAAAAATGGTATACTGGTTTTGAAGAAATTTTCAAAAGAGGTGTCGATATGCGCGTTACAGGCATCGTTGCGGAATACAATCCGCTGCACAACGGCCATATTTATCATCTGGAGGAGGCAAAGCGGGTCACCGAAGCCGACTTCTGCATCATCGCAATGTCCGGAAACTTCGTGCAGCGCGGCGAACCCGCCTGCGCCGACAAGTTCACGCGCGCCGACTGGACGCTGCGCGCCGGCGCGGACATGATCGTCGAGATCCCGCAGTGCCTCGCCGTCGCCTCCGCCGAGCGGTACGCCGAGGGCGCGGTCAAGCTGCTCGCTGCGACCGGCGTCGTGACCGACCTCGCGTTCGGCGTCGAGACCGACGACGTCGACGCGCTCTACCGCGTCGCGGACATTCTGTACCGCGAGCCGCCCGCCTTCCGCACGAACCTTGCCTACCATCTCAAGCAGGGCAAATCCTATCCACGCGCGCAGTTCGACGCGCTCTGCGATCTCGATATCCCGCGCGGCGACGTCGCGGTTTTGACGCAGCCGAACAACGTCCTTGCCGTCGAGTACCTCAAAGCGCTGCGCCGGTTTGCGCCGCACATCCGCGCGGTGCCGATCCGCCGGCAGGGCAGCGGCTACAACGATACCGAACTGAGCGGCGCGCTGTCGAGCGCGACCGCGATCCGGCAGGCGCTGCGCGACGGCAACGACGCGGTTCTGAACAGCCTTCCGCTGTTCGTCAGCGGCGCGATGCGCTTTGACGAGCAGTTCCCGGTCACGCTCGAACAGTTCGGACCGCTGATCCTGTACCGGCTGCGCGCGATGTCGCTCGAGGAGCTTGCCGCCCTGCCCGACGTGTCCGAAGGCTTCGAGCAGGTGATCGCCCGCGCGGTGCGCACCGCGCCCGATATTACGACCTTCCTCGAATCGATCAAATCCAAGCGCTACACGATGGCGCGCTGCAAGCGCATCGCCGTCTCCGCGCTGCTGCATATCCCGGGCGGACTCTCGGACGAGCTGCTCGGCGATCCGAAAAACCTCTACCTCCGCGTACTCGGCTTTCTGACCGCGTCGCGCGGGCTGCTTGCCGCGATGGCGAGCGTCGGCAGCGCGCCGGTAATCCTACGGAATTCCGACCTGTCCGCCTGCACCGACACCGCGCGCGATTCGATGGCGATCGACGCGTTCGCAACCGATCTGTTCGGCTACGTGCTCGGACGCGAGGTGCACCGCGACGCGATGAGCGCGCTGAAGCTGTAACGATCCCGCTTTTTCAAAGGACTTTCCGCGCGAAAGTCCTTTTTTCATACAAATGCAACCTTTCGGCCGCGATCGGCATCTAATAAATGAACGATCGTGAAAGACGCCCGAAACCGGAGCCGGCTCCGGCGGGCGAAAGGAGTCACATATGCACAGTCCCAAGGACAAACAATGGTTCACCGAGCAGGTGCGGCCGATGCTCGACACGCTGTACCGGACCGCCTACGCGCTGCTGCAGAACGACGCAGACGCGCAGGACGCGGCGCAGAGCAGCGTCGAACAGGCCTATACCGCGCTCGGCTCGCTGAAAGACCGGTCGAAATTCCGGCCGTGGCTGCTGCGGATCCTGAAAAACGAGTGTTACCGGATCCTGCGCGTCAAAAAGCGCGTCATCCCGTTCGACGATCTGCCGGAAACCGGCAGCCAGCCGACCGATACGCTCGATCTGAAGACGGCGTTTTTGCGCCTGTCCGCGGAAAGCCGCCTTTCCGTCACCCTGTACTACTTCGAAGGCTACTCGATCGAGGAGATCGCCGCCCTGCTCCGTGAGCCGGTCGGCACGGTCAAGAGCCGCCTTTCCCGCGCGCGCAAAACATTGCGCCGCGAACTGTCCGACCCGGAGGTGTCCCATGCAGAAAACTGACGTTTCATCCGATATGCTGTTCCCCAATCCGCCCGCTTCCTACTATGCACGCATGGAGGCGACGCTCGACGCGCTGCCCGTCAGACGGCGCAGCTTCACGACCGGCCGCATCAGCCGCCGGCAGTTCATCATCCTGATCGCGGCGCTGTCCGTCATGCTGATCGCAGGCACCGCGCTTGCGGTCGGACTCACCCGCATGCAGGCCATGCGCGAATCCGGTCTCCATAAGATCGATACCTACACCGGCATGGTCAAGGGCACCGTGCTGCCGAGCGCCGAGATTCCGTCCAACACGATCGATTCCGACGCCTATATCCCGATCGGCGTCGGCATGAACGACGCGCAGGGCGACTGGCAGCCGATGATCATCGAGGACCTCGATACCGCCGCAACGGTCGGCGCGTTCACGGTGCGGCTCGAAAACATCACCTACCACAATCCCGGCGAAAAGCGCATGCTGCTCATCGGTATGACCATCGAGGCCGAATCGCCCGCCGAATACCGGTTTGCGCCGTTCCTCCTCTCGATCAACGGCGGCGAGTCGATTTGTGACAACTCCTCCCGCAGCCTTGCGGAGAACCCGTCGGTCACGCCGACGCCCGCGCCGTATGAGTGGCCGTATTCCGAGGATCGCGTTCTCGGCGAGGGCGGCACGATGCGCGACATCTTCGATCTGTTCTATACGGTCGACGAGAACCCCCTCCGCCCCGACACGACGTTTACGTTCACATCCGAGCTGAACGGCGAGCCGTTCGCCCTGACCTATGTTCTGACCGCCGAACGGTTCGAAACGATCCGGCAGCAGACGCTGACCGCGCTCGACAACTATGCGACGCTTTTGAAGGACGTTCCCGACAACCCGATCCCGCTCGGCGCCAAGTTCGCCGGCTATATCGTAACCGAGGTCGCCTTCTCGGATCATTGGCTCTACTATACGGTTGAATCCGATCCGGAATACTGGGCGGATCACCCGAGCGGACGGGAAAATCTGCCGTTTTCCAAATACGATGACGACGGATTCTATGTCGCCGTGGACGGCATGCTTTCCGAATTCGAGTTCATCAGCGCCGAGCATGACGCCGACGGACATCCGCTGTCCCAGATGTTCCGCGCCTACCTGCCCTACGGCGACGCGCTGCCCGAGCGGTCACTTATCACGGTCGAGGGCGCGCCGTTTTACATCGAATGGGCGACCGGCAAGGTCACGCTGCCCAAAGACGACGCCGAGGCGCTTGCCTGGCGGCAGCAGAGCGAAGCGCTGTCGGCAAAGGACGGCGAATACGATTCCAATCATCTGGCAAAGCCGGACGTTCCGGCCGAAACGTTCACGGTCAAAGAGCTCGTGTACATGAACCGCGTCGGGCTGATCAGCGAAATCGGCGTCATCCTCGAAACCGACGAGCCGGTCTCCAAGCCGTTTGACGGTCGGGACCGCCAGCCGATCGTGACGATTGCGGATCAGCAGCTCGAAAGCGTTGCGTTCGATTACGACGCGCTCGACCGGTTCAGCGGCGGCACGGAAAACGGCGGACGGCGCGTAGGCTTCCTCTTCCACGGCCCGGCGCTGCGGCTGCTGCCCGACACGTTCTTCGTCACGGTGGAATGGAACGGCAGCAAGACGCGCTTTACGATGAACAAATCCGACCTGATCGCCTGCTACGGCGAGGAGGACTGGGAACAGTTCGGAAAGACCTACAGCCGCATCTTCAATATCTGATCTTCTTCCCGCACACGGTTTCTTCCCCACAGCAAACGCGCCCCGGTTTTTCGGGGCGCGTTCGCATGAATAACACACAAAGCCGGACTTCCGTCCGGCTTTTTATCCGTTTGTTCCGAAGCTCACGCTTCCTTGATCCCGAGATACGCGTACCCCGCTTTTTCGATCGCGGCGCGGACGGCGGGCTCATCGAATGGCGCCGAAAGGCGCACGGTCACGGCGTTCTGCGTGTGATCCGCAACAGCTTCTGCGACGCCCGGCAGCGCTTCGAGCGCCTTTTTGACGGTCGCTTCGCAGTGCGGGCACATCATGCCCTCGACCGAGAGCGTCAGCGTCTGCGGTTGTGCGGGATCCGGTTCCGGCGCGGCTTCGACCGGACAGGCGGCGGGTTCGGGCACGGCTTTGGTCTTGCGCCTGCGGTCGTGCGAGGCGTCATGGAGCTTGAACAGGTTCAGCCGCAGCGCGTTGGTGACGACGCAGAAGCTTGACAGGCTCATCGCGGCGGCGCCGAACATCGGGTTCAGCGCCCAGCCGAACAACGCGATGAACGCGCCGGCGGCGAGCGGAATGCCGATGATATTATAGAAGAACGCCCAGAACAGGTTCTCGTGAATGTTGCGCAGCGTCGCGCGCGAAAGCCGGATCGCCGCGGGCACGTCTAAAAGGCGCGAGTGCATCAGCACGACGTCGGCCGCATCAATCGCCACGTCGGTTCCGGCGCCGATCGCAATGCCGATGTCCGCACGCGTCAGCGCCGGCGCGTCGTTGATGCCGTCGCCGACCATGGCGACCCTGCCGCAGCGCGAAAGATCGCGGATCACGGCTTCCTTGCCGTCGGGCAGCACGCCCGCGATGACCTCATCGACGCCGGCAAGCCGCCCGATCGCGTTGGCCGTGCGCTCGTTGTCGCCGGTCAGCATGACCACGCGGATGCCCATGTTGCGGAGCTGCCGGATCGCCTCCGGGCTGTCCTCCTTCAGAACGTCCGCGACCGCAATGACGCCGAGCAGCGTTTTTTCGCGGACAAAGAACAGCGGCGTCTTGCCCTCGTCGGAGAGCGCTTTGGCGCGCTGCCGGATTGTTTCGGGCACGGCGGTCTGCGTTTCGATAAACTTCAGGCTCCCGCCGAGCAGCGTTTTTCCGTTCTGCTCCGCGCGGATGCCATTGCCGGGCAGCGCGGTAAAGTCCTGCACCGGCGCGGGCGCGACGCCCTGCCGGGTCGCCTCGTCCAGGATCGCCCGCGCAAGCGGATGCTCGCTGCGCTGTTCGATCGCGGCGGCAAGCGTCAAAAGTTCGGTTTCGGAAACGCCGTTGGGCACGATATCGGTGACCTTCGGCTCGCCGAGCGTGATCGTGCCGGTCTTGTCGAGCGCGATCACGTCCACCTTGCCCGCCTGCTCGAGCGAGACCGCGGTCTTGAACAGGATGCCGTTTTTGGCGCCGACGCCGTTGCCGACCATGATTGCGACCGGCGTCGCAAGGCCGAGCGCGCACGGGCAGCTGATGACCAGCACCGAAATGCCGCGCGCAAGCGCGTACCCGAACGGGCGTCCGACCAGCAGCCAGATCAGAAGCGTGACCGCGGCGATCGAAATGACCGTCGGCACGAATACGCCGGACACCCTGTCCGCGATCTTGGCGATCGGCGCCTTGGTCGCGGCCGCGTCGCTGACCATTTGGATGATCCGGCTCAGCGTCGTGTCCTCGCCGACGCGCGTCGCTTCGCATTTCAGCCAGCCGCTCTGGTTGACCGTCGCCGCGGAGACCGGATCGCCCTGCGCCTTGTCGACCGGGATGCTCTCGCCGGTCAGCGCGGATTCGTTGACCGCGCTCGTGCCCTCGAGCACGACGCCGTCGACCGGGATGCTGTCGCCCGGCCGCACGACGAACACGTCGCCCTTCTGCACCGATTCGATCGGCACTTCGGTCTCGACGCCGCCGCGCAGAACGACGGCGGTCTTGGGCGCAAGCTTCATCAATCCCTTCAGCGCGTCGGTCGTCCTGCCCTTGGAGCGCGCCTCGAGCATCTTGCCGACCGTGATCAGCGTCAGGATCATCGCTGCGGACTCAAAATAGAAGTCCATCCTATAGCGCATGACCGCTTCGCTGTCGCCGTCCGTGACCGCACGGGTCATCGCCAGCAGCACGCCGACGCTCCATGCAAACGACACGAACGAGCCGAGCGCGACGAGCGTGTCCATGTTCGGCGCGCGGTGCCACAGCGCCTTGAACCCGCTGATAAAGAATTTCTGGTTGATCACCAGGATCGCGGCGGAAAGGATCATCTGCACCAGCCCCATCGCGACATGGTTGTTGTCAAAGAAGTGCGGCAGCGGCCAGTTCCACATCATGTGTCCCATCGAAACGTATAGCAGCGGCAGCAGCAGCGCGATCGACGCGATCAGGCGCTTCTTCAGCACCGGCGTCTCGCGGTCCTTCAGCGCATCCTCCGCATCCGGCGCCGCCTTTTGCGCGCGCTTCTGCGAAGCGCCGTAGCCGGCGTTTTCGACCGCCGCTATGATCGCCGCGGGACTTGCCGTGCCCTCAACGCCCATCGAATTGGTCAAAAGGCTGACCGAACAGGCCGTGACGCCCTCTACGGCATTCACCGCCTTCTCCACGCGCGCGGCGCACGCGGCGCAGCTCATTCCGGTTACGTTGTACTGTTCCATATTCGCTCCTTTTGCGGGGCTTTTGCCCGCCTTGCGCTCTAAACCCAAGCAATTTACTCGTGTATTATAGTCCCTTTCTTCGCGCTTGTCAACCGGCGCAAAAGGGCGAAAGAAAAGGGACCGTCCGCAAAGAACGCGGACAGTCCCTTCGGTTCGGTGGATTACAGCACCTGCTGCAGCATCTGCTCGAGCAGCGCCTTCGGGCGGGCGCCCGCCGACTGCTCGACAATCTCGCCGTCCTTGAGCAGAACGAGGTTCGGGATCGACGCGACGCGGAAGCGCTGCGCAAGACCCGGCTCGTCATCGACGTCCACCTTGACGAAGGTGATGCGGTCGCCGTACTGCTCCGCAAGCTGTTCCACAAACGGGGACACCATGCGGCACGGGCCGCACCAGGTCGCCCAGAAATCGACAAAGACGGGTTTGCCGCCTTTCAGCAGCGCGTCAAAGTTCTCGCTCGTTCCGACTGTTACGTTTGCCATGGATTGCCTCCTGTTGTGATGGTTGGGGTTATTCAAAATCCGTGACCGCAATATGCAGTTCGCGGAGCTGCTTTTCGTCCACCGGGTCGGGCGCGTTCGTCAGCGGGCAGGATGCGTTCTGCACCTTCGGGAACGCGATGACGTCGCGGATCGAAGCGGTGCCGCAGATCAGCATCGCAAGGCGGTCGAGGCCGTACGCCATGCCGCCGTGCGGCGGCGTGCCGTACTTCAGCGCGTCCAGCAGGAACTTGAACCGCGCCTCCGCCTGCTCGGGCGTCAGACCGATGACCTCGAACATCTTGGCCTGCAGCTCGGACGAATGGATCCGGATCGAGCCGCCGCCGATCTCGTTGCCGTTGAGCACGATGTCGTACGCCTTGGCGCGAACCGCGCCGGGGTCGGTGTCGAGCTTTTCGACGTCCTCGTCCATCGGGCTCGTGAACGGATGGTGCATCGCAACGTATCGGTTCTCCTCCTCGCTCCACTCGAGCTGCGGGAACTCGGTGACCCACAAAAGGTCGTAACGACCCGCGGGGATCAGGTTCAGCTTATCCGCGACCTTGAGGCGCAGCGCGCCGAGCGCCTGCCAGACGATCGTGTTCTGATCCGCAACGATGAACAGCACGTCGCCCTTTTCAAAGTCCGCCGCTTCCGCGATCGCCTTGATCTCGTCCTCGGTCAAGAACTTTGCGATCGGGGACTGGAGACCTTCGTCCTTCCAGTTCATCCACGCAAGCCCCTTGGCGCGGTAGGTCTTGACAAACTCGCCGAGCGCGTCGATCTCCTTGCGCGAAAACTGCTTCGATGCGCCCTTGGCGACGATGCCGCGTACGCTCCCGCCGGAAGCAAGCGCGTTTTGGAACACCGAAAAGCCGCAGTTTTTCACGGCGTCGGACAGATCCTTGAGCTCCATGCCGAAGCGCGTATCGGGCTTATCGGAACCGTAGCGGTTCATCGCGTCGATCCACTTGATGCGCGGCAGCGGAAGCTGCACGTCGTAGTCGAGCGTCTCCCGGAACAGCTTTTTGAGAAAGCCCTCGTTGACGTTCATAACGTCGTCCTCCTCGACGAAGGACATCTCCAGGTCGATCTGCGTGAAGTCCGGCTGCCGGTCGGCGCGCAGATCCTCGTCGCGGAAGCACCGCGCGATCTGGATGTAGCGGTCGAAGCCGGACAGCATCAGAAGCTGCTTGAACAGCTGCGGGCTCTGCGGCAGCGCGTAGAACGAACCCGGATGCACGCGGCTCGGTACGAGGTAGTCGCGCGCGCCCTCGGGCGTGCTCTTGGTCAGAACCGGCGTCTCGATGTCGATAAAGCCGTTCTCGTGGAAATATTCGCGCGCGATGTGCGCGATCCTGCTCCGCATGATCAGATTCTTCTGCATGCACGGACGGCGAAGGTCCAGATAGCGGTACTTCAGCCGCAGCAGCTCGCTCGCGTTGCAGGCGTCGCTCGTGTCGATCGGCGGCGTTTCGGCCTCGGACAGGATCTTGAATTCCTTCACGAGCACCTCGACCTCGCCGGTCTCCATGTTCGGATTGACGGCGGACCGCAACGATAGCGTGCCCCGAACCGCCAGAACGTATTCGGAACGGATCGTGCTCGCCCGTTTGAAATCCTCCTCGGACAGCGTGTTCTGATCGAACACGATCTGCATCAGACCGGTCCGGTCGCGCAGCTGCACGAAGATCAGCGCGCCGAGGTCGCGGCGCACGTTGACCCATCCCATCAAAGTCACTTCCCTGCCCGCATCGGCCTTGTTCAGCTCGGTGCAGTAGCAGGTGCGTTTCCAACCGCTTAACAGTTCTCCCATACTTTCCTCACTTCAAATGATTTGCGATCGCTTCGGGCGTCAGTTCCGTTTCGGTCTGCTCGCCCGTTTTCATGTTCTTCAGGACAGCCCTGCCCTGTTCGATCTCGTTGTCGCCGAGCACGAGCACGTTCGCCGCGCCGGTCTTGTCCGCGTACTTCATCTGCGCCTTGACGCTGCGGCCGAGGTGGTCGACGTCGATGCAAAGTCCCTTTTTGCGCAGCTGCTGGGCGAGTACGAACGCCCGTTCCTTGCCCGCGTCGCCCAGACCCACGAGCATCAGATCGTAGCGCAGCGGCTTTTCGACCGTGACGCCGAGCTGATCCATGATCAGCAGCAGCCGCTCCATGCCGAGGCCGAAGCCGACCGCCGGCATCTCGGGACCGCCGAGCTCGTGAATGAGGCCGTCGTAGCGCCCGCCGCCGCACAGCGTTCCCTGCGCGCCGGGCATGCCGGAGACGATCTCGAACACGGTCTTGGTGTAGTAATCAAGCCCGCGGACGAGCATCGGGTCGAGTTCGTAGCGGATGCCGATCGCGTCGAGCAGATGCGTCAGCTTGTCCATGTGGTCGCGGCACTCGTCGCAGACGTAGTCCATCGTGTGCGGCGCGGCCTTGACGATCTCTTTGCAGGTATCGACCTTGCAGTCGAGGATGCGCAAAGGATTGGTCTCAAAGCGCTGCTTGCAGGTGTCGCACAGCTCGTCGTAACGGCTCGAAAGGTATTCCTTGAGCGCCGCCTGATAGCGGCCGCGGCACTTCGGGCAGCCGATGCTGTTGAGCTTGATCGTAAGGTCGTGCACGCCGATCGTGTCGAACAGCTCCGCGGCGATCGCGATGACCTCGGCGTCGGCGGACGGATTCGGCGCGCCGAACACCTCGACGCCGAACTGGTGATGCTCCCGGAGCCGCCCGGCCTGCGGACGCTCATACCGGAACACCGGGCAGTAGAGGTAATACATCTTGGTCGGCTGCGCTTCGGAAAACAGACCGTTTTCGACGAACATGCGCACCGCGCCGGCGGTTCCTTCGGGCTTTAAGGTGATGCTGCGGTCGCCCTTGTCGGTGAACGTGTACATCTCCTTCTGCACGATGTCGGTCGTGTCGCCGACGCCGCGCAAAAACAGCTCGGTATGCTCAATGCACGGCGTGCGCGCTTCTAAAAGACCGTACTTTTTCACGATGCCCCGCATCGTCTGCTCCAGATACTGCCAGCGATAGCTCTCCTCGGGCAGTACGTCTTTGGTCCCTTTCGGTGCTTTGTAAGCCATAACCCTCTCCTTTTGAAAAAATAAACGCGGTCCTTCCATCGAAAGGGACGGAAAGCCCGCGGTGCCACCCTGCTTCGTGAGAAACCTCACGCACTCTTTTCCGATAACGCAGAAAACGCGGCATGCCTTTTTTTGACATGCGGCTCCCGGGTGTCGTTCGCCGGATCGGAACCGCGCGCCTTTCAGCCCTGGGCGCGCTCTCTAAGGGATCCGAAGCCGGTTACTCTTCCGCTCATCGCCTTTCTACTGATTATATCGGCCGTCCGCGCCCGTGTCAAGCATGTTTGCACGGATTTTGCAGTCTTTCAGGCAAACAGCTCGGGATGATTCGCCAGCGCGTCGGCTTCGGAAAGCGTTCGGATGACGCGGCACGGATTGCCCGCCGCGATCACGCCGTCCGGAAGGTCGCGCGTGACGACGCTGCCCGCGCCGATCACGCAGTTTTTCCCGATCGTGACGCCGCCGCAGACGGTGACGTTCGCCGCGATCCAGCAGCCGTCCCCGATCGTGATCGGTTTGGCGTACTCGAGATCGTACCAGCTGCCGTCGGGCTTCTGCCGTAAGGCGCGGTCGGCGGAAAGCAGCGGATGCATCGGCGGCATCAGCGAGCAGTTCGGTCCGAAGAACACGTCGTCCCCGATCACGACCGGCGCGCAATCGAGCACCGTCAGGTTGTAATTGACAAAGCAGCGCGCGCCGAAGGTCGTAAAGCAGCCGTAGTCGAACTGCAGCGGCGCGTTGATCCACGACTCTGCGCCGAGATTCGGCACAAGCTCCTTCAGCAGCGTCTCCTGTCGGTCCCCGTCGTCGGGATCGCAGTCGTTGTACGCCTTGCAGAGCCGCCGCGCCCGCGCGCGAAGCGATACCAGCTCCTCGTCCGTCGGGTCGTAGAGTTTTCCGCCGAGCATCTTTTCCCGTTCCGTCATATCCGCCTCCCGCAAATTTCGCTGCTCCCATTATAGCCGATACCGGCGCGGCTGTCCACCGGAAAAAAGCATATCCGTCCGCGCGGCCGCATAGGATAGCGGCGAAGGGGGTGCGAGAATGCGAAAAGGGAACCGACGTAAAAAACGGAGCGCATTGGCGCTTTGGAATCCGATCCGTGCCATGCTGCTTGCGGGGGCGGCGGCAGCCGCGGCGATCCTGCTGCTTGGGCTGCTGCTGTATTGGGAATGGCTGCCGGACGGTGCGATCCCGATCGGCAACGCGCTGATCAAGGTCCTTTGCGCCGCGCTTGCGGGATTCTTTGCCGCCCGCAATCTGTCGGAGCACGCCTGCCGCACCGGCGCCGTCGCCGGCGCGCTGTTTTGGGCGTTTTCGACGGCCGTATTCTCGCTTTGTCTCGGCAGCTTCCGGTTTACCTGGACGCTGCTGTCCGACCTGCTGCTGTCCGTAACCGCGGGCGCCGCCGCAGCCGCTCTGCGCGTGCTGCTGCGCAAAAAGAGACGGGACGCAAAAAAGGACGCGGCGCCGTGATCCTTTGGACATCGACAAAAAAGAAAGCAGCAGGCTGCTTTCTTTTTGGTCGTTCAGTATCCCTGCCCCGGGTCGATGATCGAGCCGTCGATGGCGTTGATCTGCAGATAGCACGCCCCGGGAACGAAATAAACCGCATCTCCGTTCTCATCGATATCCCAACCTTCGCCGATGTTCCGCAACAGGTTTTCTCCCCGCAGCACGAGGCTGCCGTAAAACGACCAGGCCGGCACGAGCAGGTACGTTCCGGTCGCCCCCTCCTTCCGAATCCGCACGTTTTCCAGCGCGATGCGGTCGATACGAATCGTTGCATCCGTAATCTTCATATCGCAATAATCGCAGCTGACCCGAGCCTCCTCGAGCACGGGGAACACCTCCAGCATGATTTGCTTGCGGAACGTCGCCAGGACCGTTTCAAACGGAGCCAGCTTTACGTTCTCGTTGACAATCCGTGTCACGGTCGAAGGCTTGTGCCACTCGAACCAGTTCACACCGGTATCACGGATCTTAAAGTATGCATATTCCTGCTCGCATGGTTCGCTGTACGTGCGGTCGCCGCCGTTCTGCGAATAATACCCGAACACGTCCTGCTGGCTGTGCGTCATTGCGCCGGTCATGCCGTTCACGGGTCGTGTGAACCAGATCACGTACGCCTGTTCGTCGTGGCGCTCATACTCCTCACCATAGCGCGGACAATCTGCTGCAAAGACCAACACAGGTTCCAGATCGGTTTCTCCAAGCCTTGCAAGGAACGTCTTTGCGACGGCAACCGCCTCGTCTTCGCTCAGCGTCACACCGCGTAACGGTCCCGTGACCGGTTCATAACGTGTTGTCTGGCTGATTGCATCATCCATGTTTGCATACTCGATCGTCCCATCCATACGTGCTTCGATCGGCGAATGGTACTTCCGTTCCGGTCTTTCGTCGTCGACCTCTGCATTCATACGACCGAGCGCATCGTATGCCGCATCGCTTAAATCGGCATCAAGTCCGTCGGTGCTGTCCGGTGCCTCACGGTAGTACGCCTGCCATACTTCGAGCTGTTCGTTCAGATCCTTTCGCAATTCTTCCCGTTCTGCTTCGGACAGGTTTGCGTAATCCTCATCGAGGGTCGAAAGGCTCTCCTGTACTGCCCGGATCTCGCGCAGAATACCCTCGCGCGTCATATTGGCGCCCGCTTCGCTTTCGCGCACAAGAAGCCGTCGTCCGTCCGCGATCCGTGTCAGCATGTCCCTCGCCCAGGCAGCATCGTACGTTTGGGACACGACCTCCGCAACGGGATAACAGTCAACCGCGGGCAGCACAACTTCTGCGGCAAGTTCAACGGTCAGGCTCTGCCCGTAGATGATCTCGTCGACACGCGCAGGTGCTTCAAACCGCTTTTCCTCGGCAGGGACGTCGGCGATCTTTTCCGTCAATACGCCGTCGCCCTTATTCACAACAAATTCTTCCTCCGGCGTCGGCTGACAGGCACAAAACAGTATGATGATTGCAAGCAAAGCCGCGATTCGTTTCATTTCTCCTCCTCCGATTCCATCCTAATGGTTTTTGGGAAAAAAGTTGTTGCCGAACTGTAATCAATTTGTAATTGTCCGGCTATGATCCTTTTTATAAATCGATTATAAAACCGAGATGTCATCAAAACGTCACAGTGTTGTCACGGAGTTGTAAAATTTTGGATAAAAAATCGAATTCATGCATAATGCTCCCATTTCCCTCGATCTGCGTCCGTTTTCTTCTCTAATATATTAAGACGCATGAACGACCGTTTCTGTTGCAGCACTGCAAAATCTTCGCAGCGATACGAAATCGGTAAGCAGCGCATAAAAAGGAGCTGCCGGAGAATTCGCGTTTCGGCGATTTGGGGGCTTCTTCGGCAGCTTCAGGATTCATTTTGGGTTAATAGCCGTAATCCGGATGAATGATCGAACCGTCGACGGCGTTCAGAATAACGACGTCGTGCTGCAAGTCCTCATTGGTCCGTTCACGTTCTCTGAATTCCGGTTCCGTCGCAAACTCTCCGTCAAAGAACACGACCCAGCAAGGCATTTCGTAGTATTCATCGGAGTTTTTGATGTGCAGGGTATAGGTCGTCAGCAGCATTTCATAGATTTCAAGGTCGATCTGCCGATCGCCCCAATCTTCAAACGGGAAGCTGACGGAAACGGCGTTTAACGCAATGCGCTTCACATCGTCAAACGGAAGCAGTTCCACGCTTTCGTTTACGCATTCCAGAACGGACTTCGGCGCCGAATAACCGAAGTACTGAATGCCGTTTTCATCGATCAAAACTTCCAGCTCTTCATCACGAATCGGTTTATTCACGAGGTATCCGCTGTTATCTCCTTCCTTCCTATATGACACCGGCGCATACGGAACGCTGACGGACGGATACCCGCCGTAGTCACGGATCAGTCGGAATGTCCAGCCACCGGTGACATAGTGCAGTTTTCCGCCGATGCTGTCCAAAAGGTTCGATTCGACCGCGCTTTTCACCGCAAAGTCCGTAAAGCCGAGCCGTTCCATCTCCGCATGCAGAATCTTTTCGGCCTCCGTCTTATCCATTTTGACGTCCTTCCAGATCTTTGCATTCGGTTCGTCGAAGCGCTTGTCGTCTTCGTAATAATAGCGGTAATAGTTATAGCCGGAATTGCTGCACCCCTTCGATATGATCAGAAAATCCTGCCACCATGTAACCGCCGCCTTGCTTCCGTCCTCCAGTGTAAAGCCGCTGGTGCGTCTCTCCTTCAGGCTGTTGTAATCCGAAACCGGCGTTGTTTCAAGCTTCTCCGGCGCTTTCTCGATCTGCTCCATGTATTCTTTGAGCTGTGCGTCGACCTCCTCCTGCGTGAGTTCCGTTTCATCGCGGTCGACGCCGTCGTTCGGCTTGCCCGCCGCCTGCCACTCAAGTTTTGCGTTCGCCTCTTTAAGATACCGCTCCATCTCCTGTTTAATATCGTCCTTGGTCGGCTCCTGCGTAAAGACCTCGGTGGGCTTTTTTAACAGCGCCGTCGCAAGCTTTGCCGCTTCCTCTGAGGAAATCTCCCTGCCGCGCGTGCGGTAAACCGGGTACAGCCCGTCCGCCCTCTGCACGATCTTCGCATGCACCGCGATCGAAAGATGATCGCTGTACTTCTCCGCATCCGCATCCCAGCGTTCCGGGAAGGTCTGCGGCGAAAGCGCTGCGCCGGGCTTCGTTTCGCTTCCGGGATCGGTTGTTGTTGACGCATTATTCGCCGCTTGTTCGGATACAGAGACCGAATCTTCTGCCTGCGCCGGAACCGGCGTTGCCGCAAGCTTCTGCTCCACAACTTCATCACCCTTATTGATCACATAGTCGTGATCCGGCGTCGGCACGCAGGCCGTCAGCAGCAGCGCCGCCAGCAGCCACAGAATCATTTGCTTTTTCATGGGAATTCTCCTTTCGTTTCCTGATTGTGGCGGTTCGCCGCCCTTCGGATCCGGCGCAATATCCGGTTGTCACAGAGTCGTCACCCGCCCGTGAACAAGATGCGGCATTTTCGTCAAATAATCTTCCGCTTCCGGCATGCCGCACCTTCCTTCGCCATTGTACAAAAAAACTTGTAACAGAGTCCTCACGGACTTGTTGCAGAGTTGTAAAATCGCCTCCGCCGAAGCAGAATTTACAACTTCCCGCTTCCTCGCCGAAAAAGTGCCGAAATCGGGCGATTCTACCCACGGTAGAGAACATTTTCGGCATTCTACCGGCAAAAGCGGTCCGGTAGGACGGAGAAAGCGGCGGATAGATTGACGCGGAGGATTTGATCCGGTATAGTAAGCTGATGAAAGAATACGGTGCACGCGGGGCGGAGCGGTCTCGCTTGTTTCCGGTGTGAAAGGAGCATTACAACATGGCAGAGTATCGGATCTTTGCAGACGCGGCATGCGATATCCCGAAGGAGACCCTGCGGCAGTGGGGCGTTGAGATGGTCGAAATGACCTTCCGCTTCACGGACGAGGAGCAGGAGCATTACAACAGCGAAACGGACGTTGTGGATTTCTACAACCAGATGCGCGCAGGGCGCTGCTCGCGCACCGCGGCGATCAATACGGCGGCGTTCATCGATGCCTTCCGGCCGACGCTCGAGCAGGGACGCGACCTGCTCTACGTCGCGTTCTCGTCCGGCGGTTCCACGACCTATGAGCAGTCGCTCGCGGCCATCGCGCAGCTGCAGCCCGAGTTCCCCGACCGCAAGATCCTTTCGGTCGACGCGCTCGCGTACTCCGCCGGTCTCGGCCTGACCGTCTACCTCGCCGCCCAGAAGCAGCAGGCGGGCGCGACCATCGAGGAGGTCTTCCGCTACGTCGAGGACATCCGCCTGCACGTCTGCCACTGGTTCACCGTCGATGATCTCGTCTACCTCAAGCGCGGCGGACGCGTCAGCGCGACGACCGCGCTCGTCGGCACCATGCTCGGCATCAAGCCGGTTCTGCACGTGGACGACGCCGGACACCTCGTCAGCGTCGATAAGGCGCGCAGCCGCCGCCGCAGCCTCAAAGCCATGGCCGACCGCTTCCGCGAAACCGCGCTCGATCCCGCCCACGGCACAATCTTCATCGGCCACGGCGACTGCCGCGAGGACGCCGATTACCTCGCCGGGCTCGTCCGCAAGATCGCCGGCCGCGACGTCGATCTTATCACCTACATCGGACCCGTCATCGGCTCCCACTCCGGCCCCGGCACCGCCGCCCTGTTCTTCCTCGGCTCGAAGCGGTAACCGAACCCTTTCAAAGTCCCGTTATGCGGGACTTTTTTCTTTTTATGGAAAAGTGCATTTTTATCGTAAAAGAGCCGTTTCAAGTCAAAAATCTTCTTGACAGAATCCGTGCCGCGTGGTATCTTGATTTGCGAATCATTCGCAAATTCGAGAAACGGAGGGACTGGAATGCCGAAGTACGCGACGCGGCAGCGCAAACTGCTTTTGGACTATCTTGCCCGGCACCATGACGAAACGCTGACGGCGGGGCAGATTGCCGACGCGCTGGCGGCGGACGGAATCAGCCGGAGCGCGGTCTACCGCAACCTTGCGTCGCTGGAGGAAGCGGGCAAGGTGCGGCGCACGGTGGGCGCGGGACGCGAATCGCAGTACCGCTATGCCGACGCGGCGGAATGCCGCAACAGCCTGCACCTGTCGTGCATGAAATGCGGGCGCACGTTCCACATGGCGCTGCCGGACGCGGCGCTGCTCGAAACCAGCCTTGCCGAGAACGAGGGCTTTGCGATCGACAAGGCCAGCACGGTCCTGTACGGAACGTGCGGCGACTGTCAGAAATAAGATCTTTCGGGGAAAGGCGCCGCATCGGCTGCAAAGTCCTTTTCCCTTCTGAGGATTGTTCGGAGGACCCATGATGAAAAAGACAGGGATCGCCCTGCTGAGTCTTATGCTGCTGTTATGCAGCTTTGCCTGCGCGCCGCAAAAACCGCCCGCGGCCGACGCGGAGAACCCGCCGCTTCGCATTGTGACTACGATCTTCCCGCTCTATGACTGGGTGCAGAAGATCCTCGGTGAAAACGCCGGGAATACGGAGCTTTCGATGCTGCTGGACAGCGGCGTCGATCTGCACAGCTATCAGCCGTCCGCGGAGGACATCGTGCGCATCTCGACCTGCGACGTCTTTCTGTACGTCGGCGGCGAATCCGACGAATGGATCGATGACGCGCTGAAGGAATCGCAAAACCCCGATCAGCTCGTGATCAGCCTTTTGGATCTGCTCGGCGACGGCGTCAAAGCCGAAGAGACCGTCGAGGGCATGCAGGCGGAACCCGAAGAGGATTCCGCAGAAGAAACCGAATCCGACGAGCACGTCTGGCTGTCGCTGAAAAACGCGAAAGCGCTTTGCGGCGCGATCGCGGATCGCCTTGCCGAAGCCGATCCCGACCATGCCGATGCGTACCGCCAAAACGCGGCCGCCTACGGCGAACAGCTCTCCGCGCTCGACGCCGCGTATGCCGAAGCGGTGCAGGGCGCGGCGTATCGGACGCTGCTGTTTGCCGACCGGTTCCCGTTCCGCTACCTGGCGGACGACTACGGGCTGGACTATTACGCGGCGTTTTCGGGCTGTTCGGCGGAGACCGAAGCGAGCTTTGCAACGATCGTGTTCCTTGCGGACAAGCTCGACGAACTCGGTCTGCCGGCGGTGCTGCAGATCGAAAGCGCGGACGGCTCGATCGCGCGGACGGTGCTTGCCGCAAGCAAAAATCCCGACCGCCCGGTGCTGACGCTCGATTCGCTGCAGTCCGTCACCGCGGCCGAGCGCGGCGGCGCAGACTACTTAACGCGCATGGAGCAGAACCTCGGCGTTCTGAAAGCCGCGCTGAACTGACCCGACAAGGAGATTTTCATGGCGCAACTGACCTTAGAGCATCTTTCGCTCGGATATGAAGGAACCGAAATCCTGCACGACCTGAATCTTTCGGTCGATGCGGGCGATTACCTGTGCATCGTCGGAGAAAACGGCTCCGGCAAAAGCACGCTGATGAAAACGATCCTCGGCCTTGCCGCGCCGCTGTCCGGCAAGGTGCTCTGGGGGGACGGTCTTCGCCGGAACGAGATCGGGTACCTCCCGCAGCAGACGGTCGTCCAGCGAGACTTTCCCGCGTCCGTCTGGGAGATCGTGCTGTCCGGCTGCCAGGCGCGCTGCGGACTGCGCCCGTTTTACAGCCGCGCCGAAAAGGCGCTTGCGCAGAGCAATCTTCAGAAACTCGGCCTCGAATCGCTGAAAAACCGGTGCTACCGCGAGCTGTCCGGCGGGCAGCAGCAGCGCGTGCTGCTGGCGCGCGCTCTCTGTGCGACGCAGAAGATCCTGCTGCTCGACGAGCCGGTTTCCGGGCTCGATCCGGTCGTGACCGGCGAGCTGTACCGGCTGATCGCGTCGCTGAACCGCGAGGGCACGACGGTGCTGATGATCTCGCACGATATCGACGCCGCCGTGCGCTACGCAAGCCATGTGCTGCATATCGGCAGCAACGTGTTCTTCGGCACGAAGGATGCATACGAGGCGAGTCCGCTGTACCGCCGCTTTACGGAAGGAGGCGAGGCGCATGTCTGACCTGTTTTCCAAGCTCGCGCAATATCTGCAGTTCCCGTTCGTCCGGTATGCGCTGATCGTCGGCGTGCTGATCGCGCTGTGCTCGTCGCTGCTCGGCGTAACGCTTGTTTTGAAACGGTTTTCGTTCATCGGGGACGGGCTGTCGCACGTCGCGTTCGGCGCGATGGCGATCGCCGCGATTTTGCACCTCAGTAACGACATGCCGCTTGTGCTGCTGATCACGACCGTTTCGGCGGTGCTGCTGCTGCGCACCGGGCAGAACGCGAAAATCAAGGGCGACGCCTCGATCGCGATGATCTCGGTCGGCGCGCTCGCGATCGGGTACCTTCTGATGCACATCTTCCCGGTTACGTCGTCGAACCTGTCGGGCGACGTCTGCTCGACGCTGTTCGGCTCGACCTCGATCCTGACGCTGACCAGGGGCGAAGTCGTGCTCTGCGCCGTGCTGTCGGTCCTCGTCGTCGCGGTGTTCTGCCTGTTCTACCACAAGATCTTCGCGGTCACCTTTGACGAGAGCTTCGCCCGCGCGACCGGCATCCGCGCCGACCTCTGCAACCTGCTGATCGCGGTCGTGATCGCGGTCATCATCGTGCTGGCAATGAACCTCGTCGGCTCGCTGCTGATCTCGGCGCTCGTGATCTTCCCCGCGCTGTCGGCGATGCGCGTGTTCAAAAGCTTCCAAAGGGTCACGGTCGCGTCCGCGATCCTTTCGGTCGTCTGCGCGCTGCTGGGGCTTTTGGTCTCGATCCTCGCCGGAACGCCGGTCGGCTCCACGATCGTCGCCATGGACATCGCAGCCTTTGCGCTCTTCTCGCTGATCGGGAAACTGTCCGGCAGGCAGGCGTGATCCGCATCCGGGTTCTGATGTATGGATTCTGATGCATGGATTTTATCAGAAAGGTCCTTTTCTTCCACGGTGAAGAAAAGGACCAAAAGAAGCCGGAGACTTCTTTTTTGAAAGCTTTGGGAAGGGAGGGAAGTT
>CADAQS010000002.1 GCA_902790115.1 uncultured Eubacteriales bacterium
TCCGCATCGTACGCGACAAGGTAGTAGTTTTCATCGTCCCAGATCAGCGCATACGGGCTGACGCGGTACGCCTTGCCGCCGTGACGGAAAACCTGCTTTTTGTCGGTGTTGTACTGCCAGTATCGGAAACGGATCTGAACGTCGGCTGCGATCGCGCTGTGGATCGCATCGACCGCATAGTAGATCGTTTCATTCGACGACTTATCACGGTTCTGCACAAAAAGCTGCCGGTTCAACAGCTCGGCTTCGTGCCGGCTCGACAGCGATGCAAGCTTTTTGATCAAGTTCAGCGATTTTTTTTCGGACAGGAACTTCGCCGCCTGCACGCTGTCTACGAGCAGTTTCAGCTCGGCAGGCTCGAATTCGCGCGCGTTCAGATAGTATGACGCGCACCGGCCCTGCTTGGCAAGCTCGATGTCCATGCCGTACAGCCGCAGCGCCTCGATGTCCGAATAGATGCTTTTCCGCTCGGCGTCAACGCCGCTTGCTTTCAGACGCGCCAAAATCTCCTCCATCGTGACCGGATGATCGGCGTCCGTTTCGAGCAGAAGATCGCGCAAGTAAAGCAGTTTCAGTTTTTGGTTTTGTCCTTTCGCCATGGAAAATCAGAAATCGGCCGGAACGATCTCGCACACGGTCAGGGACTTTCCGTTCACCGTGAAGCGTACATCGAACCCGGCATAGTAGAAACCGTACCGCTCGGACGGATCGTCGCGGTAGGCCGGGCGCGGATCCTGCCGGAGCGCTTCGAAAAGTGCTTCGCGCTTGTCCGCGGGGATCAAAGAAAGCAGCTCCGCAGGAAACTCGACATGGAGCACATGTTCGAGTCCTTCCTC
Source organism: uncultured Eubacteriales bacterium (assembly GCA_902790115.1). GTDB lineage: Bacteria > Bacillota > Clostridia > Christensenellales > CAG-138 > UBA3792. The sequence goes on from CADAQS010000002.1 coordinate 837, forward strand.
CGAAAAACCGCCTTTCGCGTCGGGATGGCTGTCGGTGAACGGAAGGTACGGCTTGATGTCGTAGATCGGCGTGCCGTCCATGAGATCGGCGCCGGAAACAATCAGAACCGTGCCGAGCTTTTGCCGCTGTTCGATCGCTTCGAGCCGCACGGAGGAAAGCCCGATCGGATTCGGACGGAACGGGGAGCGCGTTGCAAACACGCCCATGCGCTTGTTGCCGCCGAGCCGCGGCGGCTTGACCATCGGTGCAAACGCGTCCTTTTGCGGCACCGCCGAAAAGCCCCAGATCAGCCACAGATGCGTGTAGCCGTCAAGCCCGCGGAGCGCGTTTGCGTCGCGGTATTCCGGTTCAAAGACGATCATGCTCCGTTGGCTCGGCGCAAGGCCGCTTTGCCGCGGGATGCCGAACTTGGTCGGAAAGTCGCCGTGCAGGACGGCGATTTTTCGCAGCGTCAGATCGTTCATGCGGCACCGCCGGCGGCCTTGGGGTCGCGCTTTTGGGCGTGCTTTTTGCGCCGGTTCGAGCGGATCACGACATATACCATCATGATGACCGTGATCGCATACGGAATGATACCGGTCAGGTCGGAGCTGATCGTGCCCTGCAGCCGGAGACCGATCGCGTCGAAGAAGCCGAACATCAGTGACGCAAGATACGTCTTGATCGGGTTCGCACCGCCGAAGATCACGCAGGCGAACGCGACGAATCCGCGCGAATTGCTCATGTTTTCGGCGAACGTGCCGTTCAGATAGCCGAGCGACAGATGCGCGCCGGCGATCGAGCACAGGACGCCGCACAGCACGCTTGCGATCCACTTCATGCGGTCAGGCGACAGACCCGCCGTGCGCAGCGTTTCGGGCTTTTCCCCGGCGGCGCGCAGATGGAATCCGGCAGGCGTTTTGTAAACAAAGACCCAGAGGATGACGACGAGCAGAACCGCAACGTAGACAAACAGCGAATGTCCGTCGATCACGCCGCCGAAAAACGGAATCTTTCCGATCACGCCGAGGTGCAGATCCGGCAGCGAGGGATAGCCTTTTGCACCGGACGTGCCAAAGATCGCGCGGGACATATACGAGGTCAGACCGAGCGCGAACGTGTTCAGCGCGCAGCCGATGATGAACTCATCGGAACGGAACTTGATGACAAACAGCGCGTAGAACAGGCCGACGAGCACGCCGATCAGAATCGCGAACGCGAGTCCCGCCCATGCCGAGCTGAACAGGAAGCTGCCGAGCACGCCGAAGAACGCGCCCATCAGGATCATACCGTCCATGCCGATGTTCATGATGCCGGCGTGTTCGGTCAGTGCGCCGCCGAGCGCGGCGATCGCCACGGGTGTTGCGCGCCGCAGCATTTCGTTGAACGTGCCGGGGGAGAGGATGCTTTTCAGAAGTTCGGAAAACTCGTTCATGCCTGCGCCTCCTTCTGCCGCTGCTGTGCGGCGGCTTTTGCGCGCCGTCGCTGCGCTGCTGCGTCGATCGACGCCATGATGCCGCTTTCCGCCGCCATAAAGAAGATGATGACGGTCTGCAGGATCAGATAGATCTGCGACGGAATGCCGATCAGTTCCATGCCCTGCGCGCCGATCTTCAGAATCGCGAAGAACAGCGAAAGCAGGATCACGGCAACCGGCTGGTAGGACGCGATCATCGCGACCATAATCGCTTCAAAGTAGTAGTCGTTGCTGACCGAGCTCTTATAAAGGTGCTCGACACCGTAAACGCGGAACATGCCGACAAGGCCGCACATCGCGCCAGAGATCAGCATGCAGATCAGAACGAGCCGGTCGGTCTTGATGCCGGAGAAAAACGCAAAGCGCGGGTTCTGTCCGACGATCTTCATCTCGAATCCTTTGGACGTCTTCTGCATGACGTACCAGACGAGGAACGCGATGACCGCCGCTGCAAAGACCGCGGTTGTCAGGTTCGAGCGCGGGATCAGTTTGCCGAACCAGTAGTCGGCGTTGAGCTGGCTCGTTGCGGCGACGAGGTTCTTGTTTGCGTTTTTCCAGGGCCCTTTGGCGAGGTATTGGCACAGGAACGCGGCGATCGTGTTCAGCATGATCGTCGTGATGACCTCGTTGACCTTGACCTTGACTTTCAGTACGCCCGGAATAAACGCATACGCCGCGCCGACCGCCATCGCGCCGAGCGCTGCAAGCGGGATCACGAGCCACGGGCTCATGCCGTCGAGCCAGATGCCGATCTGACAGGCGAAGATCGCGCCGAGCAGCAGCTGTCCTTCGCCGCCGACGTTGAAGATGCCGACGCGCGCGCCGAGCACGCAGGCGAGACCGCAGATGCACAGTACCATTGCGTATTCGAGCAGGTCGCCGACATGGCGGGCACTGTCGAACGCGCCGCGGAGCATCGCGCCGTAGGCCTGCAGCGGGGCAAAGCCCGACGCGGCCAGAATGATCGCGCCGATCCCAAACGCCAGCAGCACGCTGACGAGCAGGGAGAAGAGGTAACGGTACCGAACCAGTACCGGCGTTTTTTCTTTCATGCGCGCGCCTCCTTTTCGGACCGGTCGCCGGTCATGTAGTAGCCGATCTCCTCCTTGGTGATCGCGTCGGCTGCGAACGAGCCGGTCACCTTGCCTTCATACATCGTGATGATGCGGTCAGACAGGCGGAACACCTCGTCGAGGTCCGCGGAGCAGAGCAGAATCGCCGCGCCGCTGTTGCGCTTTTCGATGATCGCCTTGTGGATGAATTCGATCGCGCCGACGTCGACGCCGCGGGTCGGCTGGGAAATGATCAGCACCGGTGTGTCAAACGAGAATTCGCGCGCGACGACAACCTTCTGCATGTTGCCGCCGGACATCGAACCGACGTCGGAATCGAGACCCGCGCCGCGGATGTCGAATTTTTCATAGATCTCCCTGGCATAGCGCTCGATCGTGGAGCGCCGCTGATGAAAGCCGAAGAGGTTGAACTCCTTGTCGTCGTGCTTGCCGACCATCAGGTTGTCCGTAACCGAAGCCGGCGCGCTGATGCCGGTCGAGATGCGGTCCTCCGGAATGTGCGCCAGTCCGACCGCGCGGATCTGATCGGGACTCTTGCCGGTCACGTCCTGCCCCATGATGCGGACGGTGCCCCGCTCAGGTTTGCGCATGCCCGTGATCGCTTCCAGCAGCTCGCTCTGTCCGTTGCCTTCGATTGCCGCGATGCCTAAGATCTCGCCGGCATGGACAGCAAGCGACAGATCGTTGACGGCGATCAGGCCGCGGTTGTCGGTAACGGTCAGATGCTCGACCGCGATCCGGTTCTCGCCGGCCGTTCCGGTCTTTTCAAGATCGTCGTACAGAACCGGCCGGCCGACCATCATCGACGCGAGATCCTTCTCGTCGGTATCGCAGGTGTTCTTGACGCCGACAAGCCTGCCCTTGCGCATGACGCCGACGCGGTCCGAGATCGCCATGACCTCATACAGCTTGTGCGTGATGATGATGACCGTCATGCCGCGCTCGCGCACGACGCGCCGGATCACGTCGAACAGCTCGTCCGTCTCCTGCGGCGTCAGCACCGCGGTCGGTTCATCGAGAATCAGGATCTTTGCCCCGCGGTACAGCGTTTTGAGAATTTCGACGCGCTGCTGGAGACCGACGCTGATCTCCCGCACGACGGCGGACGGATCGACTTGCAGACCGTAAGTATTCACAAGTTCCTGCGTCTTGCGTTCTGCCGCGCGGTTATCGAACAGGAAACCGTATTTTTTCGGCTCCATACTCATGACGATGTTTTGCGCAACCGTGAATGACGGCACGAGCATGAAATGCTGATGCACCATGCCGACGCCGAGTCCGATCGCGGTTTTGGGAGAGAAGGCTTCGACCTTCTTTCCGCCGATCAGCACCTCGCCGTCGGTCGGTTCGTTGATGCCGTACAGAATGTTCATCAGCGTGCTTTTGCCCGCGCCGTTCTCGCCGACAAGCGCAAAGACCTCGCCCTTTTTGATGTCGAGCGAGATGTCGTCGTTTGCGAGGACGCCCGGGAATTCCATGCTGATGTGCCGGAATTGTACTGCGAATTCTTCCAAAATGAGCCCCCTGTTTCGGTCGGAATTTGAAAGATGGCGTGACAAAACGCGTCACGCCATATCGGAATGCCTATAACAGTTTATCGGGTCGTGTTGACCTTGATCTCGCCGGAGACGATCTTGGCTTTGAGGTCCTCAACCGCCTTCTTGACGTCTTCGGGAACCTGCTGGGTCATCGAATCCTCGCCGTAGCCGATGCCAACGTAGCCGGTCGCCATATCCGCGATCCAGGTCGTGCCGAGGCGGGAGGTATCGCCCGCGAGGAATTCGGACACCGCGGTATAGATCGAGTTGCCGACTTCCTTTTTCATCGAGCAGATGATGACCTCGGGGTCGATCCACTTCTGGTCAGAGTCGACGCCGATTGCGTAGAAGCCCTTCTCCTTGGCTGCCTCAAAGACGCCGTCGCCGCAGGCCGAAGCGATCTGGAAGACCACGTCCGCACCCTGACCGTTCAGCGCAAGCGCGCAGTCCTTACCCACGGCAGGATCGTCGTAGGTGTTGGAGTAGTTCTTGACAACCTTGACGCTGTCGTTGTAATACTTGGCGCCCTGCTCATAGCCGACGATGAAGTCGTTGATCGTGTCGACGTCCTCGCCGCCGACCGCACCGACGGTACCGGTCTTGCTGACTGCCGCCGCAATGTAGCCCGCCAGGAACGAACCTTCGTTCTGCGCATAGGTGATGTTCAGAACGTTGGCAACCGGCGCGCTCGTCGCGTTGTCGATCCAGATGAACTTCTTTTCGGGGTAATCGGGTGCGATCTCCTCGATGTTGTAGAACTCCCAGCCGACCAGAACGATGATGTCCGCTTTTTCGGCGGCGTTCTTGGTCTGGATGTCGTGGTTCTCGCCGTTGCACTCAATCGTGATCGGCTTCACACCTTTGTCCGCGACGAGCTTGTCAAGACCTTCCTTCGAAGAATCGTAGAACGAACGGTCGCCGAAACGACCGGCTACGACGACAGCGACGGTCTGGCTGCCGGACGCGTCGCCCTGGCCTGATTTGCTGCAGGCGAATGCGGTCAGAAGCAGCATCGCCGCGAGAAGGATCATCAAAAATTTCTTCATCGAATTTGTTCTCCTATGGAATTTTGATCCGGACGGATCAAACCTATTATACCGATTTATGGGACAATATGCAAGAGCGAAACGGACTTTTTGCCGTCGTTTGCGCATAAAAAAGAGGAACACAGGGTTCCTCCGCTCATTTGAGTCCGTCAATCAGCGCCCGGAGCGTTTGCCGCTGCGCCGGATCGAGCAGCGGCGCAAGCAGCGAGTATGCTTCCTCCATGCCGTTTTCGTCGAGTTCGCCGCGCTGCTTCTGCTGTTCGGTCAAACGGGACAGTTCCCGAAGCAGATCCTCCTTCGACCGGTTCCGGTAGTATTCGTAATCGTCCTGCAGCAATCGGATCACCTCCCACGGCATCTTATGCGAAGGGTACGCTTTTTGTGCGGGGCGCATAGAATAGAGCAGGAGGTGTGCCATGCCCTATCAACAACCGATGTCGCCGGATTCCAAAACGACCGACGCCGCCGTGCAGCTCGGCCGGTATGTCCGCGAGGAGCGCGGAAACTGCGGGGTGAGAATGTACCTCGGCGCGCTCAGCGAGCTTTTGCCGCGCGCATGGGTCGGCGAAGTCGCATCGCGGCTCGATGCACCGCTGCCGCCCGAACCCGTGACGCCGCCTGATCCGAACCGTCCGATCCCGCCGCTGCCGCCCGAGCCGCGGCAAAAGAAGCCGGATATGGAAAAACTGTTTCAGCTGATGCAGCTGATGGGAAATCTCAAGTCATAAAGAAAGCCCCGGCGGCGCAGCCGGGGCTAAGATGTTTTGGATCAGAGTGCAAACTGATAAACGGTGAACGCAACGTAGATGCACAGCAGCAGAATGCCCTGCCAACGGTACAGCTTGCCTTTGAACAGCGGCGGGTAGCACAGCAGCGCCATGACGCCGAGCATGAGCGGAATATCGACGATGAGGCTCGAATTCATGCCGAACAGCGTCTTTTCCGCCGGGATCGCAAACGGCGAGATCGAGATCGCCATGCCGGAAACGAGCACAATGTTGAACAGGTTCGCGCCGATCACGTTGCCGAGCGACAGCGCGCCGTGTCCCTTGATCAGGCTGGTGATCGCGGTGATCAGCTCCGGCAGGCTCGTGCCGAGCGCGACCATCGTCAGACCGATGACGCTGTCGGGAACGCCGAGCGCCTGCGCGATCTTCGTGCCGTTGTCGACCAACAGCCGCGCGCCGACGGCGATCGCCGCAGCGCCGACCACGAGCAGAACGATCTCAAGCCAGAGCGCTTTGGGTTTGGCTTCCCCTTCGTCGCCGCCCTCCTCGGCCAGCTCCGGATGCTTCTTCATGTGGACCGTGGACCAGACCATGTAGAGCACGAACACCGCAAGGAACAGGATGCCCATCCAGCGGTCGAATCCGCCGTTCAGATAGGCGATCAGCGCGTACAGCACCGCCGCGCCGAAGAAGAATACGGTCGGCAGGATGAACGACTTCGGGTTGACCTTGCCCGGACGGAACGCCAGCGTCAGCGCGGCGATCAGGCTCGTGTTGCAGATGATCGAACCGATCGCGTTGCCGTACGAGATGCCTGCATTGCCTTCGATCGCGGCCTGGCTCGAAACCATGACCTCCGGCAGCGTCGTTCCGATCGAAACGATCGTTGCGCCGATCAGCAGCTCCGGCAGATGGAACCGGTGCGCGATGCCCACCGAGCCGTCCACGAACCAGTCGCCGCCCTTGATCAGAAGGGCAAATCCGAGCAGAAACAAAAGAATCGGTACCAGCATAACAAAATCCTCCTTGCTGATTTCGGTGCATCATCCCTGAATATAAAAAGAGCAGGGCTTTCATGCACACACAAAATAATGCATAAAAGTCTTGCAATTGCCGGCCGCTGCGGGGCATACTGCCCGTGCTGACGCAAGCGGTCACGCCGATCCTTCGGCGGAGCTACTCCCTTTTATTTGTCAATTATATTAGATTTTTGTGAACTCGTCAAGAGCCGCCTTGCTCATTTTCCATTCGCTTGTTATAATATAATCGTATCAGTATCGGACGGGATCGCTCCCGTCCGGACAATCCGAATCCACAAAGGAGGGTACGATATGCAGATCTCCATCGACGGCCGAACCATCGAAGCCGCGCCGGGCGACCGGCTGCTCGATCTGGTGCAGCGGCTCGGACTGGATACCGATTCGCTGAATACGCGCCCGCTCGCGGCGGACATCGCGGGCGAGGTGTTTACCTTAAACTATGTTCCGCTGCGCGGGATCGAAAACGACGATGCGCCGTCCACGCAGCGCATGCGCCGCGCGATCGCCAACAGCGGCGGCAAGGTGCGGCTGATCCGGTACGGCGAGGCGCGCGGACGCAGCGTCTATGAGCGTTCGATGCTGTTCGTGTTCTTCCTTGCGATGCGCGAGCTGTTCCCGAAGGCGACGGCGCGCGTCAACCATGCGGTCGGCGCGGGGCTCGACATCGACATCCAGAGCGACGAAGCGTTCACCGAGGAGGACGTCGAGCGGCTCCGGGACAAGTGCCGCGAGATCGTTGCGTCGGACTATCCGCTCGAGCGCGTCCGGCTCAGCATCGGCGACGCGATCCGGCTGTTTGAAAACGACGGGCAGGTCGACAAGGTGCGCCTGCTCAAATGGCGGCAGTTCACCTATTTCGACGTGTACCGGCACGGCGACTATGCGGATTATTTCTACGGCGAGATGTGCCCGTCGACCGGGTACGTCAAGGTATTCGATCTGCAGTTCCGCGACGGCGGTCTCTTCCTGCTGCGGCCGACCAAGCGTGACCCCGATGTGGCGGCGCGCTACGTCTATGCGCCGCACCTTGCCGCAACGTTTGAGGAGAGCGAGCGCTGGGGTGCGCTGATGCGCTGCTCGACGGTCGCGGATCTCAACGCGATGGTCGACGACGGCTCGGTGCGCGAGCTGATCCGCGTCAATGAAGCTCTGCATGAGCGCCGGTTTGCCGAGATCGCGACGATGATCTTCCAGCGCGGGGCGCGCGCGGTTCTGATCGCGGGTCCGTCAAGCTCCGGCAAGACAACGAGCGCGAACCGGCTTGCGACGCAGCTGCGCGTGCTCGGCAAGTCGCCGATTCTGCTTTCGCTCGACGATTATTACATCGATCGCAAGTACGTCAAACCGGATGAGAACGGCGAGATCGACTACGAGCACATCAACATGATCGACGTGCCGCAGTTCAACCGCGACCTCGAAGCACTGCTCGAAGGCAGGACCGTTGAGATTCCGTCGTTTGATTTTGCAACCGGCGCGCGGATCATGAACGGTCACTATGTGACGCTCAAGGACGACGCGATCCTGATCATCGAAGGTCTGCATGCGCTGAATCCGGCGCTTTTGACGCCGCAGATCTACAAAAAACGCGTATTCAAGCTTTATGTTTCGGCGCTGACGACGATCAACCTCGACAACCATAACCGGATTCCGACGACCGACGTGCGGCTTTTGAGACGCATGGTGCGCGACTATCTGACGCGCGGCGCGTCGATTGAGCGGACGCTCGGCATGTGGGAGAGCGTGCAGCGCGGCGAACAGCGCTGGATCTTCCCGTATCAGGAGAGCGCCGACGCGATCATGAACACCGCGCTCGTCTACGAGCTTTCCGTACTGAAAAAATACGTCTATCCGCTGCTGCGCGCGGTGTCGCCGGACAATCCGTGCTACGATGAGGTGCTGACGATGATCAAGTTTTTGCACTACATCCGCGACGCAGCCGTCGAGGACGAGATCCCGCCCACGAGCATTCTGCGCGAGTTTGTCGGCGGCAATACCTTCTATCGAAAGGAAAACCCTGCGGAATGAAAGAGGAGAACCCAAAAAAGAACAAAGGCATGATCCGGCGCGGCCTGATGCGGACACTTTCCGCAATTGCCGCGATCCTGATCCTGTTCGGCGTCGGCTTTACCAGCGTATCGGTCGTGCTCGATGATCGGAGCTTTGTCGAGGAACAGTATACTGCGCTCGGCACGGATGACGAGATGGGCATTCCGATCCCCGACCTGTCCAAGGCGACGAGCGCCCTGTTCGACTATATGCGCGATCGCCGCGAGAACATCCGCGTTTCGGTTATTGAGAACGGCGTGCAGATCGATGATCTGTTTTACCATGAGAAAGAGATCATCCACATGGAGGAGGTCCGCACGCTTTGGCGGAATCTGACGCTGCTGTCGACGGGCGGTCTGCTGATTGCGGCGGGCCTTCTGGTGCTGGTTGTACTGCTTGGCGAGCGGAACGCGCGTCTGCGCTCGGTCGGCGCGGGACTGATCACCGGCACCGCGATCTTCACGGCGTTCATTCTGCTCGGCGGCCTGTGGGCGATCAGCGATTTCAACAGCTTCTGGACGGCGTTCCATTTCATCATCTTCCCGGATTCGCTCGTGACGTATCTTTCGGGCGGCATGTCGGTCGAGGTCTACAACAGCCTGAACTGGGTATTCGAACCGGACTTTGCGATGATCCGGATGCTTGACGAACTGTTCCTTCCGCTGGTGCTGCGCGTCGGCATCTTCTTTGCGGTCGAGATCGCTTTGCTTTTGATCATTGCGGTGTTCGTCTATCTGCGCGGGCGCAAGCTCGAGCAGAGCGACAGCGCGCTGGTCGAGGAAACAATTGTCGAAACGCGCGACCCGTTCGAAACGATCGAAGACGCGCCGGATCTCGTTTTGCAGCACAAACTGCAGAACGCATCGCTGAAGCAGAAAAAGAAGCTGATGGAGGAACTGCGAAAGGTTCCCGGCGAGGCGGACGATTCCGAGCCGGAGCCGTGGGGCGCGGATTCGGATGAGAAGTGGAAAGAAAATGCCGAACCCGAACGGCAGCCCGAAGCGGAGCCGGAGCCCGAACCCGAGCCGGAGGATTCCGATGAACAGTGGCGGCCCGATCCGTCCGAACAGGAAGCGGACGAAGCGCCGGGTCCGGAGGAGGAAAATGAGCTATTTTGATACTGCGCGGCAGAAGCAGCAAGCGCTGGCCAAGGCCGGCCATGCCGTGATTCTGTCGATTGAGACCTCCTGCGACGAGACCGCTGCAGCCGTCGTGCGCGACGGACGCGAGGTGCTGTCGAACGTTGTCTATACCCAGATTCCGCTGCACCGGAGGTTCGGCGGCGTCGTGCCGGAGCTGGCGAGCCGCAACCATGTCGATCAAATCGGCGTTGTCGTGGAACAGGCGCTGTCCGACGCCGGAAGATCGCTCGATTCGATCGATGCGATCGCGGTGACCTGCGGACCCGGACTGGTCGGCGCACTGCTGGTTGGCGTAAGCTTTGCCAAAGGGCTTGCACTGTCGCATGAACTGCCGCTGGTCGGAACGAACCACATTCTCGGACACATCGCGGCGAACTACCTGACGTTTCCCGACCTCGAGCCGCCGTTCACCTGCCTGATCGCTTCGGGCGGGCACAGCCATATCGTGCGCGTTGCGGAATACGACCGCTGCGAACTGCTCGGCAAAACGCGCGACGACGCGGCGGGCGAGGCGTTCGATAAGGTCGCGCGCGTGCTCGGCCTGCCGTATCCCGGCGGCCCCGAACTGGAAAAGCTCGCGGCTTCGGGCGATCCGAAGGCAATCTGCTTCCACTCGGCTTTCAACGAGGGCGACGGATTCGACATGAGCTTTTCGGGCCTTAAGACCGCGGTCATCAACACGCTGCACACCGCGGAGCAGAAGGGCGAGCCGGTCAACCGTGCCGACGTTGCAGCGAGCTTTCAGTACGCGGTCAACACGATTCTGTCCGACAAAGCCGTGCGTGCGGCAAACGGCACGCTTGCGCTCGCGGGCGGCGTTTCGGCGAACCGCAACCTGCGCGGTATGCTGCAGCGCAAGGCGGATCGCAAGGGCATCCGCTTCTGCTGCCCGGACTTCCGCTACTGCACTGACAACGCGGCAATGATCGGATCGGCCGGATTCTATCTTTTGATGCGCGGGCATATCAGCGATCTCGATCTGAATGCGACGCCGTATCTGCCGATCTGCTGAAAGGAATCTATGGAACAACCGCTGGAGAAAAAACTGTTATTAATCGTCAACCCGGTTTCGGGCAAGAAGACGATCGTGCGGTATCTGCCGCAGGTGATCCGTATCTTCATGGACGCGGGGTATCTGGTCACGACGATGGTGACGGCCGGGCGCGGCGACGCGACCCGCCTTGCCGAGCAGTATGCCCGACAGTTCGATCTGATCGTCTGTACCGGCGGCGACGGCACGATGAACGAAACCCTGACCGGACTTGTGCGCGGCAAAACCTGCGTGCCGATCGGGTACATTCCGTGCGGCAGCACGAACGACTTTGCGGTATCGCACGGTCTGCCGACCGACATTCCGGAGGCGGCGGAAGCGATCGCGCACGGCAAAACGCGCTGCTACGATCTCGGCTGCTTTGAGGACCGCATCTTTACTTACGTTGCGGCGTTCGGCGCGTTCGTGTCGCTGTCGTATACGACCGATCAGAACCTCAAGAACCTGTTCGGGCATGCGGCATACCTGCTCGGCGGGATCAGCGACCTTGCGCAGATCAAGCCGATTCCGCTGAAGGTCACGGCGGACGGCGCGGTCTACGACGGAGAGTTTCTGTTCGGTGCAGTGTGCAATACGATCTCGATCGCCGGCGCGATCGAACTTCCGGTCGGACTCGAGGAAACTGCCGACGGACTCTTAGAGGTGCTTCTTGTGCGCGTGCCGGAGACGCTTGTCGAACTCAACGATATCGTGGTCGGCCTTCTGACGCAGGACTATACGAGCCCGTGCATGGATCTGATCAAGGCTAAGGAGATTGTGTTCGAGACCGAGGAGCCGATGACATGGTCGCTCGACGGCGAGGCATCCGAGCCCTACCGCAAGGTGCGCATCACGCCGCTTTCGGATTTCTTTTACCTGCAAAGCTGACAAAGCGTCAGCTTTTTTTTGATGCAAAAAAGGGAGGGACAAAAACCTCCCCCTTTATAACTGTTTTTTGATGCGTTCTTTGAACTGCTTTTTAATAACTATGTCCTTTATTATGCACTTTTACAAAATTCAAAGCAAGATAGATATATCAATTGGATGACTTATATAAGAGCACAGACAAAAAAGCCCTTCCCAAAGGAAGGGCTTTGAGCAAAACTGCTTATGCGGGCTCGATCAGACCGTAGTTGCCGTCTCTGCGCTTATACAGCACGTTGACGCAGCCGGTCTCGGCATTCTCGAAGACATAGAACGTATGACCGAGCAGCTCCATCTGAAGGATTGCTTCGTCCTCATGCATCGGCTTCAAAGAGAACTGCTTGGTGCGGACAATGCGCGGACCTTCGTCGTCTTCTTCATCCTCAAAGGGAAGGTCGGCAAAGGCGCCCTGACGAAGGCTCTTTTCCAAACGGGTACGGTTATGTACGATTTGCTTTTCGAGCTTATCCAGAACATTGTCCAGAGAGGCATACATGTCGGTCGAAACTTCCTCGCCGCGAATGATACGTCCGCCGTGCGGGATCGTAACTTCAACGATGTGGCGGTTTTTCTCGACGGAGAGGGTGACCTGAGCTTCAGTGTCCTGCGGGAAATACCGGTCGAGCTTCGAAAGCTTCTTCTCGGCGACTTCGCGCATGTAGGAGGAGATCTCCAAATTCTTTCCGCTGATCGAAATACGCATACTGTTTCACTCCTTCTGACACAGCATCTTTTCTTGTGTCACCTATATCATATCATAAAAGCAGGGATTTGACAGCCCCCTTTTCCGATTTTTTTATAAAATTTCAGAATCTGTTGCAAAACGTTTTCGGTACGGTCATGTTTCCGGTTCGGATTTGACAAAGTTCGTCCGATCCGTTATGATTCTGAAAAAAGCATCCGGAGGAAAACTATGCAATATCGGGAACTGGGCAATACGGGACTGCGCGCAAGCGCCATCGGCATGGGCTGCGAGGGCTTTTCGGAGGAGTCCTACGGCATGACAAAGAAGATGTTCGATGCAGCGGAGCGGCTCGGCATCAATTATTTTGACCTGTATGCGTCGGATCCGAACCTGCGGAAGGCTGTGGGCGATGCGCTTTTGGGCAGGCGCGAAAAGTTCCTGATCCAGTCGCATCTCTGCTCGGTTTGGAAGAACGGTCAGTATCTCCGTACCCGGAACCTTGCCGAGGTCAAGGCGGGCTTTCGGGAAATGCTTGAACTCTTACAGACCGATTATCTCGACGTCGGCATGATCCACTACTGCGACGCGATGCGCGACTGGGAGGAAATCGTACAGAACGGTATCCTCGATTATGCGCGCGCGCTCAAAGCTGCAGGGACGATCCGGCACATCGGCCTTTCAAGCCATAATCCGCTCGTTGCGGAGCGCGCCGTCCGGGAGGGAGGCATCGAGGTGCTGATGTTCTCGGTCAATCCGTGTTACGATCTGCAGCCGGCGGGCGAGGACGTCGAAGCGCTCTGGGCAGATGAAAACTATGAAAAGCACTTGACCAACATGGATCCGGACCGGCGGAGGCTCTATGAGACCTGTCAGCGGTTCGGCGTCGGCATCACGGTTATGAAGGCGTTCGGCGGCGGCGACATCCTAAACGCCGAGCTGTCGCCTGCGGGCGCGGCGCTGACCGTCAACCAGTGCATCCACTATGCGCTGTCGCGGCCTGCGGTATCGGTCGTGCTTGCCGGTGCGCATACGGTCGAACAGCTCGAGCAGAGCGCGGCGTACTGCGATGCGACGGATGCACAAAAAGACTATGCTGCGGCGCTTGCTTCGTTCCCGCGCATGAGCTGGGAGGGACATTGCATGTACTGCAGCCACTGCGAGCCGTGTCCGAAGCGGATCGACATCGCGACGGTCACGAAGTTTTTGAACCTTGCCGAGGCGCAGGGCCATCTGCCGGAAACCGTGCGCGAGCACTACGCGGTGCTCGAGCACCATGCGGGCGAGTGCATCCGATGCGGTGCGTGCGAAAAGCGCTGCCCGTTCGGCGTTGCGATCCGTGAGAACATGGCAAAGGCCGAAGCGATATTCGGCTTCTGAGCCAAAAAGCGGGGCGGGCGGAGCGATCCGTCCGCTTTCATATACTCTTGCCAAAGCCGGAGAAAGCCTGTTATAATAAACTATCCATCTGTTCCGAGAGGTGTCCCGTGAAAAAAGATTTCAGCAAAAACGCGCTGACCGTATTCCTGTCCTACTTCCGTCCGCATATCCGGCTGTTTCTGACCGATATGATCTGTGCCACACTGGTTTCGGCCGTCGATCTCGTGTTCCCGATCGTCTCGCGCCGCACGATGCAGACGCTTTTGCCGCAGCGCATGTTCGGCGTGTTCTTCGCCGTGATCGCGATCCTGCTCGCCGCCTATGTGCTCAAGGGCGTGCTGTACTACGTTATCACGGTACTCGGGCACGGCATGGGCGTGCTCGTCGAGGCGGACATGCGAAAGGACGTATTCACGCACATCGAAGGACTGAGCTTTTCATACTTTGATAAAAACCGGACCGGCGTTCTGATGTCGCGCGTGACCAACGATCTGTTCGACATCACGGAGCTCGCGCATCACGGTCCGGAGAATCTTCTGATCTGCACGCTGACGATCGTCGGCGCGCTCGTCGTGATGTTCTTCATTCGATGGGAGCTCGCGCTCGTGATCACCGTGATTCTGCCGCTTCTGATCGGCTTCACGGTCCGGCAGCGCAAACGCATGCAGGAGGCGAACGTTGAGGTTCGCAAAAAGACTGCCGAAATCAACGCGGCGATCGAGAGCGGCATCAGCGGCGTCCGCACGGCAAAGGCGTTTGCCAACGAGCAGGAGGAAGGCCGCAAATTCGACCTCGCCAACGGCATTTTCAAGACCGCCAAGCGCGATTACTACAAGGCGATGGGGCGGTTTATGAGCGGCATGGAGTTCTCCACCGGCGCGCTGCAGGTCATCGTGATCGGCGTCGGCGGCTGGCTGATTATGCGCGAACGCATGAACTATATTGATCTGATCACCTTCACGCTGTACGTTTCGGCGTTCCTGTCGCCGCTGCGCAAGCTGGTCATGTTCATGGAGCAGTACACCGCGGGCGCGGCGGGCTTCGAGCGCTTCCTTGAGATCATGCGCACCGAGCCGGAGATTCAGGACGCGCCGGACGCCGCTGTGCTGACCGATGTTGCGGGCGAGATCCGCTACGAACATGTGACGTTCCGTTATAACGACGGCATCGACGTGCTGCGGGACGTCAGCCTTGCCGTGCATAAAGGCGAAAGCCTCGCGCTGGTCGGCCCGTCCGGCGGCGGCAAGACGACGCTGTGCCATCTTCTGCCGCGCTTCTATGACGTGACGGAGGGACGGGTAACCGTGGACGGCATAGATGTGCGCTCGGTCACGCAGGAGAGTCTGCGCCGCGCGATCGGCATCATTCAGCAGGATGTGTTCATGTTTGCCGGTACGGTGCGTGAGAACATCCGCTACGGCAAGCCGGACGCGACCGACGAGGAGGTCGTGCTCGCGGCAAAACGCGCCGAGATCCACGGTGAGATCATGCAGATGCCGGACGGCTACGATACTTACATCGGCGAGCGCGGCGTCATGCTGTCCGGCGGGCAGAAACAGCGGCTCAGCATCGCGCGCGTGTTCCTGAAGAATCCGCCGATTCTGATTCTCGACGAGGCGACGAGCGCACTCGACAGCGTCACCGAACAACGGATTCAGGCGAGTCTTGACGAGTTGAGCAAAGGGCGCACGAGCATTATCATCGCGCATCGCCTTTCGACCGTGCGCAATGCAACGCGGATCGCGGTCATCGAGGGCGAGGGCATCGTCGAGGAGGGCACGCATCAGGAACTGATGGAAAAGAACGGCGCCTATGCGCGGCTGCGGCTGGCGCAAAGCTTGGCGGAATAGGGGAAAAGGAATTCTGTCCCTCGGAGCGCTGCCGCCAAAGCGGAACACATCATCGGATTGAACAACAAAAGACTCTCCGAACCGGAGAGTCTTTCTTTTGTCTGTTTTCAATCGAGCAGCGCGTGCAGTGCGGCAAGATAGCAGTCCACCGTCGCGTACAGTTCTTCGAGCGGGACAGCTTCGTCGATGATATGCGCGTTCTCCTCGCACGACGGTCCGAAGCCGAACGTCTGAATGCCGGCTTCGCCCGCGTAGTAGCTTCCGTTCGTGCAGAACCGGTATCCCGTGAACTGCGGATCGTATCCGCGCGCCTGCATGGCGGCGCGGACGGCGCGCATCGTGTCGTCGGGCTCCTGATGCCACGCGGCGAAGAACCGCTCGGCTTCAACCGTTTCGCCGGTGTAGCAGACCGCGCTGCCTTCGGAGTAGGATACCTTGGCGCGCAGCGTCGGGTCGAGCCGCATCTGCTCGTCGATGATCGCCTGAATCGGGGCGAGCACGCTCTCGCGCGTTTCGTCGACGAGAATCCGGCGGTCGAACGTCGCCTTGCAGTAGTGCGGCACGACGGATTTTCCGGGGTACGGCTCGGAGTGCAGGTCAGTCAGCACGAGAATGCCGTCGCCCTGCATGCGGCTGTCCTTGGTCGGCGGCAGCGCGCTGATTCGCTCGATCAGACGGCACATCGCGACCGCGGCGTTGACGCCCTTTTCGGGGTTTGCGCTGTGGCACGGCTTGCCGAAGGTCTCGAGCACGATTTCGGCTCTGCCGCGCTGCGACAGCTTGATGTTGCCTTCGGACGCTTCGCCGATGATGACCAGATCCGGCTTGACGCGGCGATCAACCTCCTTGGCACAGACGCCCTCGAAGCATTCCTCCTGCACGACGCCCGCATACCACAGCTCGCCGGCAAAATCGGTTCCGACTTCGCGCAAATAGGCTGCTGCGGCGACTGCAAACGCGGCGTCGGCGCCCTTCATGTCGCAGGTGCCTCTGCCGAACAGCTTGCCGTCACGAACGACGGGCGTAAACGGCGGCGTTGTCCAGTCGGATGCGTTGTCGGCGGGAACTGTGTCCACGTGTCCGTCGAACAGGATGCGTCTGCCGGGGCGGCTGCCGCGGACGCCGCAGACCAGGCTGCCGTAGCGATCCACCTCCGCGACCGGGAATCCGTTCCGGTACAGATAGTCCTTCAAAAGTTCGACCGTGCCCTGCTCCGCGCCGGAAAGGCTCTTGCTTGCGATCAGTTGTTTCAATAATTCCAGAACTTCGGTTTGCAGCGTTTCGTTCAGCATGATGTTCCCTCCAGTACCGTTCCGCCAAAGGCGTTTGTCTGTTTGCCGTTCTCTACGGCGATCTGTCCGTTGACAAATACATAATCCATGCCCTCGGCGCACTGTCGCGGGTCATCGTAGGTTGCGCGCACGTGCACGCGCGTCGGGTCAAAAATCAGAAGGTCCGCGTCTGCGCCGACCGCGATCCGACCCTTGCGGGTCAGTTTGTACCGGTCTGCGGGACGCATCGTCATCTTGTGGACGGCTTCGGGCAGCGTCAGCGCATGGCGGCGGTTCACATATTCCTCGATCACCATCGCAAACGCACCGTAGACGCGCGGATGCAGCTTCCCGCCGGTGGGGTATGTCGCGTCCGAGATTGCGTAGGACAGCGGGCTCTGCAGGATCGTCGCGATGTCCGATTCGGTCGTGATGAAATCGATCATTGTGATCTCGCACTCGTTGCGCGCGAGAAGATCGAGCGCAAAGACCGCGGGATCGGCATTTCCGGCGGCTTCTGCAATCGACTTCCCGACATAGCAGGCGTCCTCCGGATTGCGGATGGACGACAGGAAGATGTTCTCCCATCCGACAAGCCGCGAATAGTTGTCAAAGTCGGTGCCGTTTTTAAGCCGGTCTAAAAGGCCGCTGCGAAGATTCGGATCGCGCAGCCGCGCGGTGATCGCGGCGGTGCCGCCCTTGAGTACCTCCGGCGGCAGAATGTGGATCAGCTGCGTGCTGCCCGCGGTGTACGGGTAGACGTCGCAGAACACGTCCACGCCTTCCTCGCGCGCGCGGGCGATCCGTTCCAGCGCGATCGGCGCAAGCCGGTTCCAGTTCTCCTTGCCGGTGGCTTTGAGGTGGCTGATCTGCAGCGGAATCCGAAGCGTTTTCGCAACGGTGAGAACCTCGTCGATCGACGGCAGCAGCCGCATCGCCTCCTCGCGCATGTGCACCGAAACGACGGTGTCCGAGCCGCGCAGCGGTTCGAGCACCTCGATCAGCTCCTCAGTCGTGTAGAAGCATTCGGGCGCGTAGCCGAGTCCGAGCGAAACGCCGCGCGCACCCTCGGCGAGCGTCCGCTCGAACAGATCCTGAATCTGCCGGATCTCGCTGCGGTCGAGCTTCGTCTTCTGAAATCCGGCGACTGCGGCGCGGATCGTGCCGCCGCCTGCGAGCATCAGCGCGTTGATCGGCTTCGGATGCGCCTTCAGCGCGTCGTGGTAGGCGCGAAGGCTTTCGACCGGAATGCCGGCAAAGTCGCCGGTGACCGGTTTGAGATAGGCCGCGGCGGCTTCGGCGTGCGGGCCGAACTGCGGGACGAGCGACAGTCCGCAGTTGCCGTTTCCGACGGTCGTCAGACCCTGCAGCAGCTCGCCTTCGCCGAATCCCTCGCGGAAAATCGCCGCATCCGCGTGGCGATGCATGTCCAGAAAGCCGGGGGAGACAGTGCGTCCGCCGGCATCGATCTCCTGCCGCGCGCAATCCGGCTCACAGCGTCCGACGACCGCGATTTTTCCGTCACGAACGCCGATATCCGCCGTAAAGGCAGGCTTTCCGCTTCCGTCCAGAATGGATCCGTTCCGGATACAGATGTCCAGCATACTTTGTTTTGCCTCCTATGGATTCTCTTCTCTGCCCCTATCATATCACGTTTTTGCCGTTTGTACAGAGAAAAGACAGGGAAAAGGAGCCGGAATTCCGGCTCCTTGGGACTTGACTGCTGTGTTTGGAGATTACATCTCCTGCGCTTCCTTTGCGAGGACGGCAACTTCTTCTTCCGCACTGAGGTAAGCGGACGGCGCCGGCTCGACACCGCGTGCCCACTCGATCCAGTTGACCACGAAGAACGTGATCACGGAAATGAGGCAGCCGAACACGACCGGCATCAGAATGACACTGTTGCCGACCCAGTTCCAGACAAGGAAGCCGATCGTACCGGTGATGATCGAGATCAGGCCGGAATTCTTGGTTGCCTTCGGAACAACGAGGCCGAGCGCATATGCAGAGAACGGACCGGCGCAGCGGATGCCGAACGCGAAGGTGTTCAGAGCGATGATGCTGGGAGCGATTCCGAGCAGCTGGATCAGGATGGCGATGACAGCGCCGATGACGTTGCAGAAACGGGTCCAGAAGATGATCTGTTTTTCCGTGAGTTCCTTCTTACCGCCGAAGCCCTTGTAGAGGTCGTTCATGATCATCGTGGACATACAGAGCAGGTTCGAGTCGGCGGAGGACATCGTCGCGCAGATGATAGCTGCGGAGACAAGACCGGTGATGAAGCCGGGAGCATAATGACCGGTGACCATCATCATCGCGTTTCCGCCGTTGACGCCCGGGAGCTGATCCTGCAGAGCAAATGCAGCAAGACCGAGCAGCGTCGGGAAGATGGACATGGCTGCCATCAGAACTGCGGAGAGGAGCGACGCGTTGCGAGCGGTCTTCTCATCCTTTGCGGTCTCGAAGCGGGTGACCATTTCAGGACCGACAAGGAAGGTGCAGATGTACTGGAAGATGTAGCCGATGATGGACGCCCAACCGATGGCGGTAAAGTCCAGCTTGACATCCGGCAGCTTGGCCGAGATGGCTTCCCAGCCGCCCGCATGATTCAGAACGAACGGCGTTGCGATCGCGAGACCGACAAGGATGATGATGAACTGAACAAGGTCGGAGATCTGGTCGGCAATCATGCCGCCGAACGTCGTATACAGGATGATGACGATGCCGGCAAAGACCAGACAGACATTGAACGGGATCGACGGGATCAGTGCGCTGATGACGGAACCGGAAGCTGCGATCTGCGAAGAGGTCAGGCAGAACAGCGAGAACACGGAAAGGATCGCCGTGAAGTTCGAGGAGAGCTTTCCGAAACGGCGTCCGACGACTTCCGGGATCGTAATAGCGAGCGTTTTGCGGATTTTCGGTGCAAAGTACGCGAGCGGGATCATAGCGATCGAGCATGCAAGCACATACCACATCGCGGAAAGTCCCCAATCACCGAACGCCTTCTGGGCAACACCGGTCGTACAGCCGGCGCCGATATTGTTCGCGGAAAGAGAAAAGGCTACCATGAACAGACCCATGCGGCGTCCTGCTACCATGTAGTCTTTGGAATTCTTGATTTTCAACTTTCCGACGACAAAGCCGACGATCAGCATGCCGACGAGATACGCCGCAACAATTATGAGCGGCAAAACCTGAATTTCCATACTTACTCCTCCTGAAAATGATTTATCGGATTTCCGATAGGATAAGAATAGCAGAAATGTGAAATTTTTGCAACAGTTTTCTTTACATTCGCTTTACATTTTATGATATTTTTATATATTTTAAAGCATCATAAAAAATTTTTATCCGACAAAAAGATTTTGCCGGCATCGGACAACCCGGTTTACCTGACAGTTCTGCCCCTTTGCGGCGGCCGCCGTCCGGAACCCGGGGCGTCGCTTGCAAAGGAGTTTTTCACTGTCCGGAGGGAAGATCAAGAGCAAATCGACAAAAAAAGAGCGGATTTTCGGCTCTTTTTACGCAGATGTTGCATTTCGTTCACGTTTAGAACGCATTTTTGACAAAACCGCCGGTTATAATAAGCATCGTAGAAGGGAGCTTCTACAACCTCCATTATACTTCCTAATAATACTCCCCCCGAAACGACGCGCCTCCCCCTCGGCGCGTTGTTTCCTTTTTGGCAGCGTTGTGATACAATAGACAAAACAACGGACAGGGGAACGAAGATGAAACACATCGCGGTCATGATCAAGCCGGCGTCGTCACTGTGCAATATGCGCTGCCGCTATTGCTTTTACGGCGATGAGGCGGCGCAGCGGGAAAGCGCATCGTTCGGCGTCATGCGGCAGGAAACGGCGGAGGCGGTTCTGGAGCGGATTCTCTGCTGCACGGAGGCGAAGGATCATCTTTCGATCTGCTTCCAGGGCGGCGAACCGACGCTTGCGGGTCTGCCGTTTTTCCGTTCGTTCATCCGGACGGCAAAGGAAACCGCCAAGCCGGGCGTACAGATCGATTTTCAGCTGCAGACGAACGGCCTTTTGCTTGATGACGACTGGTGCACGTTCTTAAAAAGCGAGCCTTTTCTGGTCGGACTGTCGCTCGACGGCCCGAAGGAGCTTCATGACGGCGCGCGCCCGGACGCCGCGGAGGCGGGAACGTTTCGCCGCGTGCTTGCGGCAAAGGAGCGGCTGGAAGCGCACCATGTGCCGTACAACGTGCTGACCGTGCTGACCGGGGCGATTGCGCGGCATCCGAAGGCGTACTGGCGGTTTTTGGTCGAGCAGAAGATCGGCTATGCACAGCTGATCCCGTGCCTCGGTCCGCTGGACGGCACAAAGAGCGACTATGCGCTGACCGCCGAACGGTATGCATCGTTTTACGCCGTGCTTTTTGCAGAGTGGAAAGCCGCGCTGCAGAAAGGCGAGTATATCAGCATCAAGCTGTTTGACGATCTGATCAACCTGCTTGCGCACGGCGAGGTGAACGCCTGCGGGCTGCTCGGCAGCTGTCAGAAGCAGTTTGTGATCGAGGCGGACGGCAGCGTGTATCCGTGCGATTTCTACTGTCTTGATCGATACAGGATCGGCAGCCTGACCGAACAGACCTTTGCCAAACTGTATGAAAGCGAACCGTTATCCGCGTTCCTTTCGGAAAATACCCGTCCGGCGGCTTGTACGTCCTGTCCGTATGTTCGGATCTGCGGCGGCGGGTGCCGGCGGATGCGCGGCGGCGTCTATGCAGGTGCGGACGGCGTCTGCGGACATCGTCTGCTGCTGGACCGCATCGGAACGGAGCTGCTGAAAACGGCTGCGGCATTCCGGCGGCGATGATCTGTGCCTCAAACAAAGAAACCGGTGTGAACCATGGACGGTCACGCCGGTTTTGTGCTTTTCGGACGCCTTATGCCTTGGCAAGCAGGCGAGCCTTCTTCTCTTCCATGTTTTTGAGATCGTCGCCCTCGGTGAAGCCCCATTCGTTTTTCAGCAGGTCGAGGATCCGGTCGCAGGTTTCTGCGGCCTTTCGATAGTCGCCGAGGATGCAGTAGATATCGCAGATGCCCATCAGCTCATCCTGGAATCGCGGATGCCGGGCGCTCTTTTCAAATGAGCGTTCATAGAGCTCGATCGCTTTCCGGTAGTCGCATTTTTTCGCGCAGTACTGCGCGGCTTCGAACAGGCAGACCGAGTCGTCCGGGTGCGCGGCGACCAGCGCGTCCATGATCCGGTCGGCGGTCGCGGCGTCAAAGCGGGCAAGCGCAATGTGCGCCCGATAGGTTTCGCAGATGAACGGATTTGCGTCCGCATGCGCGGCGACTTGCGCAAGATACCGCTCGGCTTCGTCTGCACGGTGATCGGCGATCAGATTGTCGAGCAGATACCAGTACGGCATGGTCAGGTCGGGATGCTCTTTGACCTGCTCCCGATAGAACTCGATCGCTTCCGTGTGATTGGAAATGTTCCAGTCCCATGCCGCATGACCGTCCGCCTTCTGCAGGATCCACTGACAACCTTTTTCTTCGGGGGAGAGCAGGATCGCGTCCTTGGCATAGCGGCTCGCTTTCTTTGCGAACATCTGCATACGGTGCCAGTAGAGATACGCGATCAGCTCGGTCGCCCGCTTTTTGTTCTGACGGTCGGAAAGCTGCGATTTCAGAAACTCTTCATATTCCAGAAACACGTCCTGCGGCAGATTGTCCTCGATGTCCAGCCGGTTTTCGATCCGGTTGAAGCGCTGATCCGCAGTCAGATCGAACAGGTCGTCGATGCTGACGCCGAAGATCTCCGCGAGTAGCGGCAGCGTCGTGATATCCGGCATTGCGACCGCGTTCTCCCATTTGGATACCGACTGCGGACCGATCCCGAGCTTTTCCGCGAGCTGTTCCTGCGTCAATCCCGCTTTGAAGCGAAGCTGTTTGATTTTCTTTCCCAGTTCCATATTGTTTTCCTCCTTGCTGCGTTCGGCTTTCTGTTTACAGGCTCATTATACGGGAATGTGCGCCCGTTTTCCATAACGCAGATCGCAAGTCGTTTCGCCCATCGGGAGAGTTCTCAAATACAAAGGAAGCAGATTCTGCACGAATTGCCTCCTTTCCAACGGGATTCAGATCGTATGGATGCGGGACGGGTCGAACCGGTCCTGCTGCTTTCGCGATTCCGCAGGATAGCCGAGCGGCACGAGCGCGAATGCATGCAGCGTTTCGGGCAGGTGCAGCAGCTTGTCCACGGCTGCAACGCGATCCTGCTGCGGGTAGATGCCGAGCCAAACGCCGCCGAGTCCTTCGGATACGATCGAAAGCAGCAGATTTTCGGTCGCGATCGCCAAATCGACCGGCGCATATTCGGGCAGCCAGATGCCCTCGGTTCGGTAGCACGGCACAAGCACGACCGGCGCATCGGCCGCGCAGCCGGCATAGCGGTGTACCTGGGACAGCGCGCGGATCATTTCGGGAGCGGTGACGACATAGAACTCCCACGGCTGCTGGTTGCCTGCGGAAGGGGCGGCCATGGCGGCGCGCAGAAGGGCTTCGATCTTTTCCGGTTCGACCGGACGGTCCTGATACTTCCGGATGCTGACGCGCTCAAAGATTTCGTTCATTTGCGGGGTTCTCCTTTTCTGATTCTGCGATTCTTTGCAGCAGCCACGCAAAGCCCTTTGCAGTGCGCAGGTCCGCGTTTTGAAAATGATTGCCCGGATTCCATTCGAGGACGGAATCGGTTCCGTGCGCAAGCAGCGTTGCGTATTGGGCGCGGATCGCATCGCCGACGCGCTTCATGACCGGATGTTTCGTTCGCTCTTCGCGATCGCCGAGGCTCAGGTAAATGTGCTGCGCCTTCGGCTTTCGGTCTTCTCGGAATTCCTCCCAGCCCGGAAACCAGACCGAGGGGGAGACCGCTGCGGCGCCTTGGAACATGTCCGAACAGTATGCCGCCCACAGCGCGAAAAATCCCGCAAGCGAGTATCCGCCGATCACGCAGGCGCGCGCATCCTTGCCGAGCGCGGGCACAAGATCGTGCTCCAGAAAGGCAAGCAGCGCTTCCGCTCCGTTTCCGAACGGTTCGCTGCCGAACACCGGCGGCGCTTCCCACGGCGACAGCTCCCGGTTCCAGTCGACCGCAAACGCCGCCAGGCAGAACGGCACGTTCGCAAGCCGCGCGATTTCGGCGGTCTGTGCGTTCAGACCGTCCTCATCGCGCGGGTCGGTCGGCTGTATCAGAAGGTACGGCGCATCCGGCGTTCCGAACAGCCGGACGGTTCGATTTTGTATCATTCTCTGTTCCATACCGGTATCATACCACAGCCGGAAGACGGATGCCAACGTTTTTTCGCGGATTGAAGCGCATACAAAAACGCCGGAACGGAGATCCGTTTCCGGCGCGGATGCAAAGGAGGTCAGGCGGTCATGCCGTGGGCGGCCATGTAGTCGTAGATGCGCTTGCCGTGCTCCTGCTCTTCCTTCTGGATGTGGTTCAGAACGTCGCGCGCCTGCGCGCTGACAAACTCGAAGATGCAGGTGTCGTACAGCGACGAGACGTGCTTTTCGGTATCGAGCGCGTCGCGGCAGAGATACTCGTCCTCCTCGCTGGCGGCGGGCTTTTTGGCCTTGCTGTCGGAGGCGTTTTCCGGCTGCGCCTTGGAGCCGCCGGCGTTCATCTGGGGGATCGTGCCGCTCTGCATCTGTTCGAGCGTGGCATAGTGTTCCTCTTCGGTCGTTTTGATGTCCTCAAACAGTGTTTTCAGTTCCTCATCGCAGGCACGCTCGGCGTAGTCGGCGTACTTTTCGATGCAGATCTGTTCCGAGTTCATCATATCCTGCAAAAGCATGGTTTCCTTTTGCGTCCATTTCATGTTTTCATCACCTCATCCCCAGTATGTCCGTTCCGGCGTTGCGGTATACAAAAGCGCACCCGCGAAAAACGGGCGCGCCGGTCGGTTTTTGCCGGATGGTTATTTTGCCGCGAGCTCGGGACCGTTGTACGGATAAGTCGGCATCAGCTGCAGCTTGAACAGGTTTAAGCGGTGCTTGCGGTCAATCCGTTCCTTGGTCGCGGGATCGTCGATTTCGCCGGTTCGGATGTAGCGGTCAAGCACGGCATAGGTGAAGCCGAGGTTGTCCTCGTCCGTCTTGCCGCACAGGCCGTCGGACGGAACCTTGTACACAAGCGAATCGGGCAGGCCGAGCGCGGTGCCGAGCTGCCGGACCTCGCTCACGGTCAGCTTTCCGAGCGGGCAGACGTCGCCGACGGAGTCGCCGTAGCGCGTGGAATAGCCGACCCAATCCTCGGACAGATTGCAGGTGTTGATGACGCGGCCGTTGTTTGACTGCGACACCGCATACAGCGTGCTCATGCGGAGCCGCGGCGCTAAATTCACGCGCGCCTGTTCGGAGAACTGCACGCCGGAGAAGAAGATTGCGTTGACAACGCCGTCGTACGCTTCCTTGATATTTACGATGTAGTTCCGGATGCCGAGGTGTCCGACGAGCGCGAGCGCGTCGTCGATGTCGGCTTGTTCGCCGTTGGGCATCAGCACGCCGATCACGCGTTCACGGCCGAGTGCGGCGACGCACAGTGCCGCCGTGACCGAGCTGTCCTTGCCGCCGGAGATGCCGATGACCGCGTTGCAGCCCTTGCCGTTTTCGTCAAACCAGTTCTGCAGCCATGCGATCAGATCCGCTTTGGTCTTTTCCACGTCGAATGCCATGCCGTTATCCTCTCAATACGATATTTTTCTTGGCCAGATCACCGAGCACGTCGTCGATGTACGCCTGTACCTCGGGCTTGCTCAGCGTCTTGACCGGAGAAACAAAGTGCAGCCGCACCGTGATGCTCTTGACCTCGGCCTCGTACACGTCGACGAGCGAGATCTTCTTAAGCGTATCGTTGGGCTTGGCAGCAAACGCCGATTCGATGTCACCGAACGTGCCGTCCTTGTCGATGACGAACGACAGGTCGATATCGATGCCCGGGAACTTCGACGGCTCCTCGTAGACGATTTCATTTTCGGGAATCTCGGCAAAGCTGTCGAGGTCCATCTCAGCCGTCAGCAGGAAAGCGCGCTTGTCGATCGCTTCCTGCACCGCGGGGTGCACGACGGCGACGTAGCCGAGCACCTTGCCGCAGACCACGATCGAAGCCGTATTGGCGGGGTGCTGCCAGGCAAACGTCGGAACGGTGCGCTCGAACGTGACCTTCTGCCGCCGCAGGTTCCAGACCATCGTCGAGATCATGTCGAGGAACAGCGCGAACGGAACACGCTGCACGAGCGCATGCGACTGAACCGCAACGCCGAGGGTGCGGCGCTCGTTGCAGTCGCCGTTCTCCTTCTGCCCTGCGACGACGCGGCCGATCTCGAACACGCCGAAGTCGGGCGCAAAGAAGCGGTTTTCGTTGAGCACCGGCAGCAGTGTCTGCTGCATCGAATTGCGCAGTACGGTCGTATCGGGGTTCATGCCGTTGAGCAGGCTGACGTTTTCGGGCAGCGGGATGTTCAGACCGGAGAGCTTTTTCGCATCGCACCAGATGTAGGTATGCACCTCATGCAGACCGAACTGCTTGACGAGCGCATCCTTGATCGCGGCCTCGTCGGCCTTGACACGCAGCGGGCGAACCGGATGCAGCGCGCTCAGAGTCGTTTCAATGCTGAAATTGTCGTATCCGTAGATGCGTGTGATCTCTTCCACAACGTCGGCCTTAATCGTGACGTCCTTGGTCGCGCGCCACGACGGGACGAGCACCTTAAACGCGTCGCCGGTGCGGGTCACGCCGAAACCGAGCCGCGTCAGCGTATCGACGATCTGATCGCCGGAGATCTGGATGCCCGTATAGCGGTCGATAAACGCCTGATCGAAGTCAAGCGTGATCGTATCATAGTGAAAACCGTAGCGGTCGGTAAAGCGCGAAACGACGGTTGCGCCGGGGTCGATTGCAAGCAGGAGCTTTGTAAAGCGCGCCGAGGCGAGCTTGCACAGCTCGGGATCGAGCGTTTTTTCGTAGCGCATTGAGGCGTCGGTGCGAAGTCCCACGCGCGTGGAGGTCTTGCGGACGGAAACGGCGGAGAAGTTCGCGCACTCGAGCGTAACCGAATCGGTATCCGCGACGATCTCGCTGTCGAGACCGCCCATAACGCCCGCGATGCAGACCGGCGTTTCGTCGCTCTTGATCATCAGCGTCTCGGGATCGATGCGGCGCTTGACGCCGTCGAGCGTTTCAAACTCGAACGGCTCGGGGAAGCGCTCGACCTGAATCGTGGAGATCTTGCGGGAATCGAAGGCGTGCATCGGCTGACCGAGCTCAAGCATGACGTAGTTGGTCAGGTCGGCAAGCAGCGAGATCGCGCGCATGCCGCAATAGTACAGGCGGATCTGCATGTCGATCGGGCTGACCGACTTTTTCACGTTGTCGATGCGAAGCGCGGTATAGCGGTAGCACAGCTCGCTGTCGATTCTGCCGAGCGGGACTTCCGGAAGGCTCGCGTATACGTTGAGATCGGCAAGGTCGAGGCCTTTGAGCGGCCGCTTTGCGATCGCGGAGAATTCGCGCGCGATGCCGTAATGTCCCCACAGGTCGGGACGGTTGGTCAGCGACTTGTTGTCCACCTCGAACACGGTGTCGCGGATTGCGTACAGATCGGTTACGAGCGCGCCGAGCGGCGCGTCTTCGGGCAACTCCAAAAGTCCTGTGGAGCTGTCCGCAATGCCGAGCTCCTGCGCCGAGCAGCACATGCCGCGGGACACAACGCCTGCGATCGTGGCTTCGCCGATCGTCATGCCGACAACCGATGCGCCGAACGGCGCGAACGGGATCCGCATGCCTTCGCGCACGTTGGGCGCGCCGCACACGCAGTGATCTTCATGATCGCCGAGACAGACCGTCACCAGATGCAGTTTTTTCGAGTTCGGATGCGGCTCGACTTTGGTCACTTCGGCGACGACAACGCCCTGCACCTCTTTGCCGAGCTCATAGACTTCCTCGACCTCTGCGGTCGAGAGCGTGAACCGGTGGATCAGATCGTTGAGATCGAGACCGGAAAGATCGACGTAATCGGAGATCCAATTCATGGAAACTTTCATGGTGCCGTCCTCCTTACTTCACAAACTGGGAAAGCGACTTTAAGTTGCCGCTGTTGAGGTCGCGGATGTCCTTGACGCCGTACTTCATCATCGCAAGGCGCGTCAGACCGAGACCGAACGCAAAGCCCGTATACTTCTCGGTATCGATGCCGCCGGCCTTCAGAACGTTCGGATGGATCATGCCGCAGGGGCAGAGCTCGAGCCAGCCGGAATTTTTGCAGCTCGGGCAGCCTTCGCCGCCGCAGATCAGACACGAGATATCGAGCTCGAAGCCCGGTTCGACGAACGGGAAGAAGCCGGGACGCAGGCGCACCTTGATGTCCTTCTGGAACACCTCGGACAGCATCGTCTTCATGAAGTAGATCAGGTTTGAAATCGAGATGTTTTCATCGATCATGATGCCTTCCATCTGGAAGAACGTGTTTTCGTGGCAGGCGTCGGTGCTCTCGTTGCGGAAGCAGCGGCCCGGGAAGATCGCGCGGAGCGGCGCGCCGTATTTGCGCATGATCGCGTTCTGCGCGGCCGAGGTGTGCGTCTTCAAAAGCTGACCGTTCGAGAGATAGTAGGTATCCTGCATATCGCGCGCGGGATGGTGCTTCGGAATATTCAGCGCCTCGAAGCAGTGGTAGTCGTCCACGATCTCGTCGTAGTCCTCGATCGTAAAGCCCATCGACGCGAAGATCTGCTCGACCTCGCGCTGCACGAGCGTGATCGGATGATACGAGCCCTCCGGCAGCTGAACCGGCTGCGTCAGGTCGAAGCGCGGCGCAAGCGCGATCTTGTTCTCGAGATCCTTCGCGTGCGCTTCGGCAATGCGGTCGGCGATCGCCTGTTCGACCGCGTTCTTGAGCTGATTGACCTTCTGACCGTATTCCTTGCGCTGATCGGCGGCAAGCGCGCCCATGTTTTTCAGAAGCCCCGTGACCTCGCCCTTCTTGCCGAGGTAGCGGACCCGAAGCTGTTCGAATGCTTCGCTCGAATCCGCGTTTTTCAGGTTTTCATAGAACTGCTCCCGCAGCTCCTCCAACGAAATTGCCATAGATTCCTCCTTTTATAAATAGAAAAGTCCCATGCAACTGCATGGGACGAAACTAGTTCCGCGGTACCACCCAAGTTAAAGGCTTTCGCCTTTCGCTCTGATCCCCGATAACGCAGGGCAGCGCCCGACAGGCGGGATGCTCCGATGCCGAAACTTCCCGTCCGTGCTCTGCACCCCGCTTTCAGCCGCGGCAGGGGCTCTCTGTAGCTGCGTTCGAACGGTACAAAACATCATCAACGCAACGTTTATTGTACCGTACAAATCGCCGGATGTCAACCGCGATTTTGGACGGAATTACTTAAGCAGAAGCAGGTTCCGGTCGGTCGCAAGCCGCTCGATCGAATAGCAGAACAGAATCTCATCGGCTTCATATCGGCTGCAAAGCTTTGAAACGCTTGTGCGCGCATAGCGCGGATCGACCAGCACGATCCGCCGGTAGGACGGAACCAGCAGCGGCGCAAGCGTGTTGCCGAAGGAATCCTTCACCATCAGAAGCGTCGAAAGCGAAGGATCGGCGCTGCGGTTTTCGATCACCGTGACGGGGTGGTTGCCGTCCAAAAACAGCCGGTACCAGTCGTAAGAACCGAGATGCTCGTAGAAGAACAGGCTGTCGAAGCTGCCTTCTTTGTCCGAGAACGAAACGGTCACCGGCGTGTCGATCGGTTCATCGATCTGCAGCGTGTCCGGCGCGGTCAGCCACAGCGCGCTGCGCGAACGCGTCGATCCGGTATAGCCGTCCGCGGTGTGATGATAGAACCGGTCGGCGGAGAGCGCTTCTTTGCCGGACGCTGCCATAAACGCTACATAGGCGGCAAAGACTCCTTTGGCGGTCCAGTGGTGATCGGTGCGGTAGTACCATGCCTTCTGTTCCTGCAGGAACCGTTCCCTAAGCGGCACGACCGAAAAGCCGGAGCGGTTTTCTAAAAGATCAAACGCTTCGCCGTCGGGGTAGAGCGCGCCGAGTCCGGACGGAAGGCTGTCTTTCTGCACATATCCCGCGCTCGGAACGGCGAGCACAAAAACCGGCTTTTGCACGGCCTGCTGCAGCGTTTCGATGCGGTCCAGGCGCTTTCGGAATTCGTTTTCGTCGTAAGCAAACGGCGCTTCCTCGAGCCGTCCCTGCATGTCTGCCCAGACCGGCTGACTGACTTGACGGCCGGACAGCAGCACCGCATAGGCGTTGATCCCGACGAGCGTGTCCCGGAGCGGCAGGTGGTCCGCAAGATAGGTTTCCACGGCGTCGTCAAAGGTCCAGTCGGAAAGATCCTGCCTGGCAAGGGACGGAAATTCGGCAAGATAGCGGCGCTCCGAATCGGAAAATGTCTTTTGCGACAGCAGCAGCCATCCGAGCGGAACGAGCAGCAGAACGGCGGCAAACAGGAGGACGGTGAGAACGGCGGAAGGCTGTTTTTTCATAGGTATCCTCCTCAGAACCGGAAATAGATGAACGGATTGTAGCTCTGCGAGGCGAGCGCCGCGATGCAGAGCACAAACAGGGTACAAAGCAGGGCGAGCTTTGCGTATGGGAACCAGCCATAGCGTTTCAGCCGCTGCCCGAGAACGGCGAACACAGGCGTGGAAGCCGCTGCCGAGACGATCAGAAGCGGCAGGTATCCGATCGTCCATGCCGCGGCGGTCGGGGAAAGGAATCCGTCGGCACGGATGCCGGTCAGCGCGCCGAAATAGGCGGACATTGCGGAAAAGTCCGGCAGTGCGAAGATGCACCAGCCGAGCATGACAAACAGCATCGTGTACAGGTGCCTTAGCAGCCTGGGAATGCGTTCCAGCGCACGGAACAGGAACAGCTTTTCAACGATCAGCAGCACGCCGAACCACAGTCCCCAAAGGATAAAGTTCCAGCTCGCGCCATGCCAGAGCCCGGTCAGTCCCCAGACGATCAGAAGGTTCAGAACCTGACGAATCGGACCCTTCCGGTTGCCGCCGAGCGGGATATACACGTATTCCCGGAACCAGACGGACAGCGAGATGTGCCACCGCCGCCAGAAATCGGAGATGCTCTGTGCGATATAGGGGTCGTTGAAGTTGCGGACAAAGCGGAACCCGAACATCCGTCCGAGCCCGCAGGCCATATCGGAATAGCCGGAAAAATCAAAGTAGATCTGAAACGTGTAGGCAAGAAGTCCGACCCATGCGCCGAAGATCCCGCTTGCGGCCGGGGCGGATGAGATCTCGGTCCAAAGCAGACCGACCGCGTTTGCAAGCAGCACCTTTTTGGCAAGGCCGTACACGAACTGTCCGATTCCGTCGGCAAAGGCGCGGACGGAAATGTCCGGACAACGAAGCTGCTGCTCGATGTCGACGTAGCGGACGATCGGGCCGGCGATCAGTTGCGGAAACATCGAAACATAGGCGCCGAACACGATCGGGTTTCGCTGCACCCGCGCTTTGCCGCGGTACAGGTCGATTACATAGGACAGGCTTTGAAAGGTGAAAAAGGAAATGCCGATCGGCAGACGGATATGCAGCGTATGCGAGCGCAGCGGCTCGGCAAACAGCGGCCGGACCACATCCCAAAAGAGACCGGCGTATTTGAACACCCCGAGCAGAAGCAGGTTGCAAACGACAGCGAGGATCAGCCAGAGCTTTTTCCGCCGCACCGACCGGTCAAGCAGCAGGCCGATCGTCCAGTTGACCGCGACGGAGACGACCATCAGCAGCACATAGACCGGCTCTCCCCATGCATAAAACACAAGGCTGACAAGCAGCAGAAAGCCGATCCTGAGCTTTTGGGGCAGCAAATAGTACCCGAGCAGCGCGATCGGCAGAAAAGCAAATAAAAATGTCAGGGAAGAGAAGACCATTTTATGCGCCGAGGCTGCGCCACACGGCAAGCAGCGCGTCGCTTTCGGGCGAAACGATCATCAGAACGGTACCTCCTTCCTGCAGCAAAACGGCCTTTTCCACAAGCGCGAGCGCTTCCGGATCGTAGGAACGGAATTGATCCTTTGCAGCGTCGAGATGGGAGAGCAGCAGCTCCTTGACGCGGGCGGCTTCGGTCTCGTCCGCTTCAATCAGAACGATCTCGTTCGTATAGCCAACCGCATCCGCATAGCCGATTCCGCTCCTGCAGACGGACAGATCGATTCCGTAATAGTCCAGAAGTTCGGAATCCGAATACGGAACCATACCGTTCAGCAGTCCCTGTTCATCCCATGCCGCGGCGGCGCGCTGCGCAAGGCTGAGCGATTCGCCTGCTTCGGACGTTTCATCCGGCTGATGGAACGGTGCGGACGGGTTCGCTTCCGAAGCCGGAATGGGCGTGACATTGGGCACGGAAACAGCTGCGGATTCCATGCGCGGATCCTTTTGCAGCTCCGGTGCGGCGGGTTTGGCACAGCCGATCAGAAGCGCTGCGGCAAGCAGCAGATACAATCCTTTTTTCAAAATAATTCTCCTTTACGGTTCATAGGCGGCGTCCGGAACCAGATGCTGCGCGGCATACAGCCGGACGGCGCGGATCCAGATCTGCTCGCCGGCTTCGCTGAGGTGGTAGTCCCGGTCGCTGCAATACTCGGCGGCAAGATAACCGTTTTCGTCCATGACCTGATCGGCAAAGTTCAGAAAAGCCGTATCGCGGTCCCGGCAGATCGCAGCGAGCGTGTCGTTGAAGGAATTCCATGTCGAAATGTCCTTCTTTAGCTCCCTGCAGTACCGCTCCGTGATGGGCAGCACGCCCTGCACGATCAGCTCGACGTCGGGACAGTCCCGACGGATCACGTCGATCAGCTGCTCAAAGTACGGCCCGATCGTATGCATGGCCCGGCAGTCGAGATCGTTGACCCCGAGCAGCAGAAAGACCCGCTTTGCGCCCGACCGGTTGATGCATTCCGTCACCGAAACGGCCGCGCCGCGGTATTGAAACGCGATGCTTTTGTCCACGACGCGGTTCGTGCAGGCGTTTTTTGCGCTCATGTTGACGACACCCATAAACTGCGCGCCGCCCAAAAACCCGGGATTCTCCTGCCGGAGACGTCGCACGTAGTTGCCGAGCGTTTTGGTCAGGGAATCGCCGATGAACACGGTCTCGTCAAAATACGCGTCAAATTCTCCTGCGTCCAGCCGCGCATCCGTGATCGGCGGAACGGTCGGAACCGACGTTTCGGTCGGCGCAGGCGTTTCGGTCGGCGCAGGCGTACCGGTCGGCGCCGGCGTTTCGGTCGGCGCGGGCGTTTGCGGCACCGCACAGGATTCGATCGGAGAAGCCGTTAAAAACGCTGCCGCATCGGCGGACGGCTCCGTTTCAACGGCGGCGTCTTTTGGGACACAGCCGAACGGCAGAAGCAGCAGGCACAGCAAACAAACGTCGAACAGCCGTTTGATCCGCTTCCGCTGCATGGTTTGTCCCTCCGTGTCGAATTTGCCATTATTATAGCAGGGCGGAAGTTGTTTTTCAATACGGTTTGACAGGAATCCGCCATGGCTTGCCACCGCGAAGGAAATGTGGTATGCTGAAACCAATCGGGGAAAAGGAGGTCGCACGATGACGCGGATCCTGTTGGTAGAGGACGATCCTTCGATCCGGAAAAGCCTCGGGGAATTTCTGACCGGCGAAGGCTTTTCGGTGACGTCGGTGACCGGCGAATCGATGGCGGGAGAGGCGATCGCCCGAAAATGGCCGGAACTTTTGCTGGTGGACGTTTCGCTTTCTGACGGCACGGGATTCGGCGTGTGCAAAACCGCCAAGGCGCAGGGCCTTCCGGTCATCTTTCTGACGGCTTCGGGCGATGAGAACAGCGTCGTGCGCGGGCTGGATATGGGCGCGGACGACTATATCGCAAAGCCGTTCCGTCCGCGCGAGCTGGTTTCCCGCATCCGAAGCGTGCTGCGGCGGGCGGGCAGCGCGGGTACGATCGATCTCGGCAGCGTGGCGCTCGATCCCGAGCGCGGGACCGTTTGCAAAAACGGCGAGCCGGTTGCGCTTTCGGCGCTGGAATACCGCCTGCTAACCGTGCTTGCGAATAACCGCGGCAAGCTGATGACGCGAACGCAGCTTCTGGAGGACATCTGGGACGTTGCGGGAGATTTTGTCAACGACAACACGCTGACGGTGTACATCAAGCGGCTGCGGGAAAAGATAGAGGACGATCCGCAGAATCCGGTCATTGTCAAAACGGTGCGCGGCCTTGGCTACCGGGTGGAGTGAGATGGAAGTGTTTCGGAACAAAGCGATCCGGTGGGAGATCGGGATCGGGATCGCCGCCACACTGCTTGCGGCAGCGGGCGCAAGCTTTTGGGAGCCGCTAGCGGGGCTTTTGCTGTTGCTGCTCGGCGGCGGGCTGACCGGCGTGCATCTGTATTTTTGCATGCGCCGCTATCGGAACATCGCCCTTCTGTCGCAGGACATCGACCGGATCCTGCACGGCGAGGAACAGCTCCTGATCCGGCACAGCGCGGAGGGCGAGCTTGCGGTGCTGCAGAGCGAGATCTTCAAGATGACGGTCCGGCTGCAGGAGCAGACCGACCTTCTGCGGCAGGACAAGATCCGCCTGACGGAAGCGATCGCGGACATCTTTCATCAGATCCGCACGCCGCTGACTTCGATGAACCTTGTGATCGCGATGCTCGGCGATTCGGAACTGCCGTACGAAAAGCGCGTCGAGCTGACGCACGAACTCAAACGGCAGACCGAGCGGATCCGCTGGCTCGTCGAAACGCTGTTGAAACTGTCGAAGATCGACGCGGGCACGGCGGTGTTCCAAAGCGCACCGGTAAAGGTTTCGGAACTTTTGCAGACGGCGGCGCGGCCGTTCTGGATCCCGATGGAGCTGCGAAATCAGACGCTCCGGCTCGACGTGCGCGAGGAACGGTTCATGGGCGATGCCGAGTGGACCGCGGAGGCGATCGGGAATCTTTTCAAAAACTGCATGGAGCATACGCCGGCGGGCGGCACCGTGATGGCGTCGGCCGCGGAGACCGCGCTCTATACCGAGATCACGGTCG
>CADAQS010000003.1 GCA_902790115.1 uncultured Eubacteriales bacterium
GACGCCGACAGTGAAGCCGACCGCGACGCCGACAGTGAAGCCGACCGCGACGCCGACAGTGAAGCCGACCGCCACGCCGACGGTTAAGCCGACTGCCAAGCCGACTGTCGCACCGACCGCCACGCCGACCGCCACGCCGACGGTTAAGCCGACTGCCGCGCCGACCGCCACGCCGACCGCGACACCGACGGTCAAGCCAACCGCGACGCCGACGGTCAAGCCGACCGCGACGCCGACAGTCAAGCCGACCGCAACGCCGACGCCTGCGGTGCAGACCGAGCCGGTTGACCTGCACGGTGCGTCGCTGACGCTCGAAGGGCAGATCACGATCAACTTCTTCGTGCGGCCGCCGAAGGAGACAAACGCGAAGTACGTCATCCTCTCGTACGGAAAAGCGGGCGAGGCGGACCGGCGAATCGAACTTGACCCGACGGCAAAGTCCTACAACCGGGAGGTTAACGAGTACAAGATCGCGTTCCCGAACATCCCGGCCAAGGAGATGACCGTGCCGGTTACGATCTCGGTCTATGACGCAAACGGCAAGCAGCTGAAGCTCGAGCACTACAAGACCGGACCGGTCGAGGGCGACGCCTATGCCTACTGCGTGGCCGACTGGGCGCGGAACATTCTGAAGGACAGCAGCAAGGCTGCCAAATCGCACGCGCTCGCAAAAGCGCTTCTGAACTACGGCCATTACGCACAGCTCTACTTCGGCTTCAACACGGCCAATCCGGCCAATCCGGACGGCTATCTGGCTTCGGAGATGCAGGGCGTCGAGGCGCTTGCGGCAAATGATGCGGTGATCCCGGCCGATGCGGAAGCGAAGATCGGCTACAACGGCGCGTCGCTGATGCTGGAAGGCGCTACGAGCATCCGCCTGTACTTCAAGGAGAAAGTGGATGCAAAGGACGGCGACGGCAACGCCTGCACGCTGAAGCAGAGCGGCAAGGAGTGGTTCGTGGAGATTCCGAACATTGCGTCGAAGGATCTCGATGAGCGG
This sequence comes from uncultured Eubacteriales bacterium, assembly GCA_902790115.1. GTDB lineage: Bacteria > Bacillota > Clostridia > Christensenellales > CAG-138 > UBA3792. The sequence goes on from CADAQS010000003.1 coordinate 1,001, forward strand.
TATATTGTGACCGTCACCAAGGATGGCAAGGACTATGTGTTCGAGTACAGCGCGCTAAGTTATGCGAACGGCCGCCTGACGAACGCCAAAGCAAAGGAGGGCATCAAGAACCTGTGCAGGGCTCTGTACCTGTACAACGATGCCGCGAATATCTACTTCCAATAAAAAGAGGCAAAACAAAAACCCGGCTGAAAAGCCGGGTTTTCTGTATTTTGGGGTTATACGATCTGGCAGCAGTACCGTTTCAGCTGAGCAACCGTTTCAGAAAGGTCGGAGCGGTACGGCGCGCTGCCCTGCGCGAGCGTGCCTCTGCCGCCGCCCTTGCCGCCGAGCGCAAGGTTGACGGCCTTTGCGACCTCTCCCATATCGGCAGAGATGCCGTTGGCGGAGAGAATATAGGAAACGGTGTCGCCGCTCTTCGAAAACAGCGCGGTCAGGGAGCGGGCGGACTGCGTTTTCTGCGCAAGGGCGCGGAGGCGTTTGGCGTCGACATGTTCGACGGTCTCAACCAGAACGGACACGCCGCGGACCGTCTCGGCGCGCGTGCAGAGTTCAGCGGCAAAATAGGCGTCCAGCGAGGCATAGGCCTGCTTCAGTTCCTTTTTGGCGTCGGAAAGCTCGTCTGCCTGCTTTTCCACGGCGGCGACGGCATTTTCCCGTGCGGTCGAGAAGCGCCGCGCGATCGTTTCGACGGCGTCCTGCATGCGCTGCGCGTGAGAAAGCGCGCGGTTTCCGCAGAGAAAGGTCAGGCGCATGCCTCCTTTGTACGGCAGTTCGCCGACGATTTTGAGCTGTCCGATCTCGCCGGTGCGATGCACATGCGGCGCGCAGCAGGTGCAGGCGTCGCTGCCCTCGATCGTCACGATCCGGATCGGCGCGGTCAGACCTTCGGCGTGCTTGCGGAGCGGCAGGTCGCGGATCTCCTCCTCGGTCGCGTACTCCTTCGCGGTGACGGCGCCGTTCTTGGCGGCTTCGCGGTTGGCAAGGCGCTCCATTTCGAGCACCTGTTCGTGCGTAAGCGGCTTGTCGAGGTCGAGCGTTGCGTAGTCGAGCGCGCAGTGGAATCCGACGTTGGTCGCGCCGAACAGCTTCCAGGCGCACCAGGAGAGCAGATGCTCGCCGGTGTGCTGCTGCATGATATCAAACCGGCGTTCGCTGTCGATCGTGACGAAAACCTTCGCGCCGACGGGCAGCGCGCGGTCGGAACGGTGCAGAAGCCGCTTTTCGTCCTCGTCGCAGGAGGAGATCACGGCGTCGCCGATTTTGCCGGTATCGCACGGCTGACCGCCCTTGTTCGGGAAGAAGACCGAGCGGTCGAGTTCGATCCAAAAGCCGTCGTCACACGGCGTGCAGGCGGTGACGACCGCTTCGCAGGAAAACAGCATGCTGTCCTGTAAATACAAACGTTCGGTCATAGAAGCCCTCCGAATACGGTCAGAAACAGGAAGACGGTCGGCAGCGAGCAGGCGGTGGTAACCGCTACGGCTTCCCCGGCCAATTCCGAGTCGCTGTCCAGCGCGGTCGCAAGCGGATAGCTTGCCATCGCGGTCGGCGCGGCAAAGATCAGCAGCACGGTCAGAAGCCGCAGCCCGCGGAACCCGATCGCGATCGCGATGCCCATCATCACGAGCGGCACGAGAACGAGCTTGGTCAGCGCGATGCCGAGCAGCGCCTTGCGGTTTTCGCGTACGGACTTGCCGGACAGGATGCCGCCGAGCATCAGAAAGCCGAGCGGCGCGACCATCGCGGCGAAGTTGTCGATCGGCTTCTGCAGAACCGTCGGGAGCGTCCATCCGAGCAGACGGACCAGATACCCCGCGATGACCGAGAGGATGATCGGGTTTGTCGCGATATGCCCGAGGAAGGAGAGAAAGTTGACCTTTCCGCCGCGGTTGAGCTCGAGCGTCGAGATCGCCATCAGATTGAACGCCGTCGCCGAGAGCGCGGCCGTGAAGATCGTCAGACCGAAGTTGCCGTCGCCGAGCATCGACGCCGCAACGGTCAGCGAGAAGATCGAATCGTTGCTGCGAAGGCTTGCCTGAATGATCGCGCCGCGGCGCTTCGGATCCTTGATGAAGCGCGGCGTGATCAGCCAGGCGAGCAGAAACAGAACGACGATACCGCCGATCGAAAGCAGGATGACCTGCCAGTCGGCGCTCGAAGCGTCGCGCTCATTGAGCAGATTGCGGAAGATCAGGCACGGCAGACCGACGTAGTACACGATCCGGTTGATGACCAAAAACACGTCCTTGGAGACGAGTTTGGTTCGGTTCAGCAAAAGCCCCGCTGCCATCATCAGCAGCAGCGGCATAACGGTATTGAACGATGTGATCAAATTTTCCATATCGTCATTATACAAAAGCCCGAAACGAAAAGCAAGCGGAACGGCGCATTTACACCGTTCCGCTGCGGGATATTTGTCAAAAAAGAGGTTCAGCGCTGCCGCTTGTCGGCTTTTGCCGCAAAGCGCGTGCCGAGCATCTGGAACAGCTGAACAAGCACGACAAGCAGTACCACGGATGCGGCCATGACGCCGTACATGTAGCGGTTGTAGCCGTAGGTGATCGCGAGCTTGCCGAGTCCCCCGCCGCCGACCGCGCCGGACATGGCGGTATAGCCGAGGATCGTCGTGATCGCGATCGTGAAGTTGGAGATCAGCGACGGGACGCTCTCGCGCAGCATGACCTTCGTGATGATCTGAAACGGCGTCGCACCGAGGCTCTGCGCCATCTCGATCAGACTCGGATTCACTTCGCGCAGGCTGCTTTCGACGAGCCGCGCGACAAACGGAAACGCGGCGATGACCAGCGGGACGACCGACGCCATCGTACCGTACGCTTTGCCGATCAGAAGGCGCGTCAGCGGGATCACAAGGATCATCAGAATGATGAACGGGATCGAGCGCAGGATGTTGATCAGAACGTTCAGCGCGTGCAGCAGCCACTTCGGCAGCGGCAGTACGCCGTCCTGTTCGCCGGCGACGAGCAGAACGCCGAGCGGCAGCCCGATCACGATCGCAAGCGCGGTGGCAAGGATCGTCGCGTAGAGCGTTTCCCAGATCGCGAACGGACATTCGCCGGAGATGATGCGCCACGTTTCGGCGATCGGTTCAAAATGCAGTTCAGGCACGGCTTTCCACCTCCTCGGCAACGATTTCGGGATCGGCGGACAGATAGTGCAGCGCGCGCTCCAGTTCGTCGGCATCGGCGACCTCGAGCACCATCGAGCCGTACTCCTTTTCGGAGATCGTCTTGATCGAAGCGGCAAGAATGTTCGCGAGGATCTTCTCCTCGATTGCCATCCGCGCGATCAGCGGTGTGGTCGTCGTACTGTAGCCGCGGAACACGATGCGGATACGGCGTTTTCCCTCGGATGCCGACGGAAGCGTATCGTAGCCGTCAGGGAACACGAGCCGGCGGGCGGCTTCGGACTTCGGCGCGGAGAAGACCTCCTCGACCGGCCCTTCCTCGACGACCGAACCGTTGTCCAGAATGGCGACGCGGGAGCAGATCTCCTCGACGACGCTCATCTGGTGCGTGATCAGTATCACGGTCAGCCCAAGCTTGTTGTGCAGGTCGCGCAGCAGCGACAGGATGTCGTGCGTGGTCTTGGGGTCGAGCGCGCTCGTGGCCTCGTCGCACAGCAGAACCTTCGGATCGGTTGCAAGCGCCCGCGCGATCGCGATGCGCTGCTGCTGCCCGCCGGAGAGCTGCGCGGGGTACGCGTCCGCCTTGTCCGGCAAGCCGACAAGCGCCAAAAGTTCCCGCGCTCTTATTTCGGCATCCCTGCTTTTGACGCCGGCAAGCTCCAGCGGGAAACAGATGTTTTTCAGGCAGGTTCGCTGCGCGAGCAGGTTGAAACTCTGGAAGATCATCGAAATGCGGCGGCGGACCTTGCGCAGCTCCGGTTCGGTCAGGCTGCACAGGCCGCGTCCGTCGATCAGAACGGTGCCTTCGGTCGGGCGCTCGAGCAGGTTGATGCAGCGCACCAGCGTGCTCTTTCCCGCGCCGGACATGCCGATGATTCCGTAAATGTCGCCGTCGTTCACCGTAAGAGACACGTTTTTCAGTGCCTCTACGGTGCCGTCGGACGTTCGGAAGGTTTTGGACAGTCCCTGAATCGAAATCATACTTACTTCAGCGCGTCGGTGTCGGTCTGCTTGCCGCCGTACAGGCCGAGCGGCTCGACGTGGATCGCGGAGATCGAAACGAGATTCGTGCCGTTCTTGGCATTGAAGTCCTCGAGATACGGCAGATGCTGGAAGTAGTTGGCGTCGATCTCGCCGGAGTCGACGACGTTGTTCGGCTGGACGTAATCGGTGAATTCGCGGATGTCGAGCGTGATGCCCTTGGCGGCAAGGATCTCCTTGGCGACCGCAAGAACTTCGGCGTGCGGCACCGGCGTCGCGGCGACGGTAATGGTCACGCCGCTGAGCGCATCGTAATCGATCGAAGGATCGTAACCGTCGGTCGGCGCAGTCACGGTGCTGACGACGGCGCCGTCATAGGTCGCGCTGATAAAGTCCGCAACCTGCTGACTTTCGAGCGCGGCTTTGAGGGCAAGCAGCTTCGGCTCGTTTTCGTTGCCGGCCTTGACCGCGAGGATGTTCGCGTAGGGGGATTCGGCGCCTTCGATCACGAAGGAATCCTTGACCGGATGCAGACCGGCTTCGAGCGCATAGTTCGAATTGATGACCGCGTAGTCAAAATCCTTCAAAAGGGACGGCAGCTGCGGCGCTTCGATCTCTTCGATCGTGATGTTGTGCGGGTTTTCCACGATATCGAGCTTGGTCGCTTCGATGCCGACGCCCTCTTTGAGTTTGAGGAAGCCGTTGGCTTCGAGCAGCAGCAGCGCGCGCGCTTCGTTGGTCGCATCGTTCGGAACGGCGATCGTTACGCCTTTTGCGCTCTTGGGCGAGCAGGCAGCGAACAGGGAAACGGTCAGCGCGAGGACCAGCAGAACGGTGAGCAGTTTTTTCATGGGTAGTTCTCCTTTATATTCGAATTTTGTTTTAACATATAAAAAACGGAAGCCGTGTTTTGCGGCTTCCGTGAATTGCGATCGATGCAGAGGCGCTTTTTACGCACACAAACGCATGATCCGGCAACTCGTCCGCCGCATCAGCTGCATGCACATCGACATAGAGAATTCTTTTGCGAGAATTGCCATCTCCTGCGTACTCCGATCCTCATTGATAAATCGTATATTCTTACGATGCGGAAACTATACCACATTCATTTACGCTTGTCAACCGGATTTTATGAATTTTTATACGCTTTTTTCCGGCGCTGCCGCTCGGCAAAAGCGCTGCGTTCTCCGCCGAAAGGCATGCGGCGCTTTTCACAGCGGCGACTTCGACGGCGTTCCGGCCTTGCGCGGATAGGTCTTCGGAGTTGGTGCGTTTTTGGTGCAGATCACCAGAGAACGTACGCCGTAATCCGCTGGGACCGTGACGGTTTCCGCGCTTGCATGCAGCAGGAACAACGCGCTCTTTGCACTTTCGAGCTCCTGCGACGCCTCGCCCTTAAAGCAGATGCTCTTGCCACCGACCTTCAGCAGCGGAACGGTCAGTTCGAGCAGCACCGGCAACGCGGCAACCGCGCGCGACACCGCGAAATCATAGGTGCCGCGGTGTGCCGGCATCCGTCCGAAATCCTCGGCGCGCGCATGAACACAGGCCGCAGTCAGGCCGAGTTCGCGCAGCACGGTCTCCAAAAAACCGATCCGCTTCTGCAGCGAATCGACAAGCGTCAGCCTTAGGTCCGGCCGCCGGATCAAAAGCGGGATTCCCGGAAAGCCCGCGCCGGTGCCGACGTCCACGACCTTTGCGCCGTCCGAAAGCAGCGGCAGTGCGGCAAGCGAGTCGGCAAAGTGCTTTTTGACCACTTCCTCGGGCGCGGTGATCGCGGTCAGATTCATGCGCGTGTTCCAGTCGATCAGCAGGTCATAATATGCGACAAATTTGTCGCACTCTTGCTCGCTCAGATGCGGGATCGCGCGTTTCAGCAGTTCACGCATGGGAAAAACCTCGCTTTGCATAGATCAGAAGGACGCTGACGTCTGCGGGCGATACGCCGGAGATGCGCGACGCCTGCCCGACCGAGGCGGGCTTGTGGGCGTTCAGTTTCTGCCGGGCTTCGAGGCGCAGACCGTCCAGTTTGGTGTAATCGAGATCGGGCGGCAGCGCCGTGTTCTCCAGCGCCCTTTCCCGCTCGACCTGCGTCTTTTGCTTTTCGATATAGCCGTCGTAGTGCGCGAGAACCTCGACCTGTTCCTCCACGTTCGGCGCAAGCGGTTCCAACGCGTCGAACAGGCGTAAAAGGTCGGCGTAGCGCACCTTCGGCCGCTTCAGCAGGTCGAACAGCACGGCGCCGTTTTGCGGGACCGGCTCGCCGATCGATTCCAGATAGACGCGCAGCACGTCGGACGGCGGCACGTGCGTCCCGAGCTTTTGCAGGGCGGCGGCGATGCCGTTCTTTTTGGCCAGCAGCATGGCGTAGCGCTGCTCGCTGATCAAACCGAGCCGTCTTGCGCGTTCGGTCAGGCGCAGGTCGGCGTTGTCCTGCCGCAGCAGCAGCCGGTATTCACAGCGGCTTGTCATCATGCGGTACGGTTCCGGCGTGCCCTTGGTGGAAAGGTCGTCGACCAGAACGCCGAGATAAGCGTCGCTGCGTCCGAGATAAAACGGTTCCTCGCCCTTGACGTACAGCGCGGCGTTGATGCCGGCGAACAGACCCTGCGCTGCGGCCTCCTCGTAGCCGCTCGAGCCGTTGACCTGTCCCGCGGTGAACAGACCGGGAACATCGCGCACCATGAAGCGCAGGTCGAGCGCGGTCGGGTCGAGGCAGTCGTATTCGATCGCATAGCCGAGCCGCATGACCTCGCAGCGGCGCAGGCCGGGCAGCGAGTGCAGCATGTCGATCTGCACGTCGGCAGGAAGCGACGTCGAAAAGCCCTGCACGTACATCTCCTCGGTGCTGCGGCCTTCCGGCTCGATGAAGATCTGGTGGCGGTCCTTGTCGGCAAACCTGACGACCTTGTCCTCGATCGACGGGCAGTAGCGCGTGCCGGTCGCGTGGATCTTGCCGCTGTACATCGGCGAGCGGTGCAGGTTCGCGCGGATGATTTCGTGCGTCGTTTCGTTCGTATAGGTCAGATAGCAGGGATCCTGCTTTACGCGCAGTCCGTCCGGATGCAGGAAGGAGAAGGCGGGCGTCGGCTCGTCGCCGAGCTGAATCTCCATCTCCGAAAGATCGAGCGTGCTTTTTTTGACGCGCGCGGGCGTTCCGGTTTTGAAGCGCTGCAGCGGAATGCCGAGTTCGCGCAGCGCGTCGCCGAGCCGTTCGCTGCGGAGCATGCCGTTCGGTCCGGACAGGCGCGACCATTCGCCGATCAGAATGCGCGATTTCATGTACACGCCGGCGCAGAGCACCGCGGCGCGGCACGGATAGCGGAAGCCTTCGTCGGTCAGTACGGCGCTGACGCAGCCGTTGTGCGTTTCGATCCGGTCGGCTTCCCCCTGCAGAACGACAAGGTTTTCCTGCCGCTCAATCGCGCTTTTGACGCGCTCGTGGTAGCGGCGTTTATCCATCTGCGCGCGGAGCGAATGGACAGCCGGTCCTTTGCCGGTGTTCAGCATCCGCATCTGGATCAGCGTATCGTCGGCAGCAAGGCCCATTTCGCCGCCGAGCGCGTCGATCTCGCGCACCAGATGACCTTTGCCGGTTCCGCCGATCGCCGGATTGCACGGCATCATGCCGATGCTGTCCAGGTTCAGGGTCAGAAGCAGCGTGTTCAGTCCCATGCGCGCGCAGGCGAGGGACGCTTCCACGCCGGCATGACCGGCGCCGATGATGACGATGTCAAAAGCTCTGTCTTGCATGGTTTCCTCCGAATTCTCAAAAAGTATAGCATATTTGCTGATTTTACACAATGCGCTGTGGAAAAATGTTTGTCAGGATGCTATAATCGGATTATCAAAGCGGATCTGTCCGGCGCACGGGCGGGTCGGGACGGAGGAGCGGAATGGGAAAAATGCGGCTTTTGAGCGGCGCGGGCGCGACGACGGAGGGCTTTTGCCTTGTGAAATCCGTTGCGGCGCGGACGGACGTCAAAGGAAGCGAATATCTCGATTTTGTGCTGGCGGACAGCGAGGGCGAGTGTGTGGCAAAGCTGTGGAACTACAGCCGCGGCTATCACGGCACGTTTGAACCGGACGACATCATCAAGGTGCGCGGCTCGGTGCAGATCTGGAAGGACAACGAGCAGTTCAAGATCGACCGCATCCGGCATGCCGGACCGGAGGACGACGTGGACATGAGCGAGCTGGTGCCGTGCGCGCCGTTCGATTCGCAGGAGATGTATGACGAGCTCTACGGTCCGGCAGGCGTCAAGCTGCATCATGCGACGCGCGGCGGTCTGCTGCATCATACGCTCTCGGTCGTGCATCTGGCGCAGAATGTGTTGAAGCTCTATCCGTGGCTGGACGGCGATCTGCTGCTGACCGGCGCGATCCTGCACGACATCGGAAAGCTGACCGAGCTGGACACCGGCTCGCTCGGCCTTGCGGGCGCGTATACCGCCGAAGGGCAGCTGCTCGGGCACATCAGCATCGGCATGTCGATGGTCGCGCAGGCGGCGGAGGTCACGATGGTGCCGCAGAAGACAGCGATGCTGGTCGAGCACATGCTCCTGTCGCACCACGGCAATCCCGAGTACGGCAGCCCGCGTCTGCCGATGATCCCGGAAGCCGAGGTGCTTTCGGTCTGCGACCTGCTGGACAGCCGCTTGTTCGAGATGCATGCCGCGCTCGATTCCGTTGCGCCCGGCGGCTTCTCCGAACGTCTCTGGGCACTCGACAACCGGCAGCTCTACAAAGCTGAACCGTAACGAAGAGGTCCGTTTGACACGGTTTCGGACAAAAGAGAACAAAGCAGCCCTTGATACGGCTGCTTTTTGTATTCCGGGACCTTTTCTCCCGAAACCCGTTGGCAAACCACCGGTTTTCCTGTATACTGAACGCAGGGACGGCGGCTGCGGCTGCCGATAAACGGCGCGGGAGCGCCGCAGGTTCGGGGGAAAATATGAAACAGCAAATTGAACGGTTCGACATGAAACGACCGCCGATCCGGACGCGTTGGTTTCTGCGTCCGCTGACGTACCTGCTGAGCGTGCCGGAGGTTCTGACCCATCGTGCCAGGATCCGCAGGATCCGCGCGGACGGACTGAAGCCGCCGTATGTGCTGCTCTGCAACCACAATGCGTTTCTGGATTTCAAGGTCGCTACCAAGGCGATCTGGCCGCACCGTGCGAACTATGTCGTTGCGATCGACGGTTTCATCGGGCGCGAGGAGCTTTTGCGGCAGGTCGGCTGCATCTGCAAGCGCAAGTTCACGAGTGACATCACGCTCGTGCGGCAGCTCAAGCGCGTGGTGCAGAACGGTGACGTCGCGATGATTTACCCGGAGGCGCGGTATTCGCTGTGCGGAACGACCGCGGTTCTGCCGGCGTCGCTCGGAAAGCTGTGCAAGCTGCTCGGCGTGCCGGTCGTGACGCTGATCTGTCACGGACACCACATCGATTCGCCATTTTGGAACCTGCACAAGCGCGGCGTGCGCCCGACTGAGGCGGAACTGACGGTCCTGTTTACGCCGGAAGAGCTGAAAGCCGCGAGCGCGGACGAGGTCAATGCGCGGATCGTCGAAGCGTTTCAGTACGACGAATACGCGTGGCAGAAGGCGCGCGGCATCCGCGTGACCTATCCGAAGCGCGCGGAGGGACTTGAAAAGGTGCTGTACCAGTGCCCGGCCTGCCAAACGGAGTTTCAGATGGCGTCGGAGGGGACGCATCTGTTCTGCAAGGCCTGCAAAAAGCGGTGGGAGCTGACCGAGCTCGGCGAGCTGCGGGCGGAGCAGGGCGAAACGGAGTTTTCGCACATTCCGGACTGGTACGAGTGGGAGCGGAAGAACGTGCGGCGCGAGGTCGACGCGGGCACCTACGACAGCGGCGAGCTGCCGGTCACGGTACGGTCGCTGCCGAACGCGAAGCGGTTTCTCCTGCTCGGCGAAGGGACGCTGCGGCACACGATGAACGGCTTTACCGTGCGCGGGACGGACGCGGACGGCGACCCGTTCTGCATGGAGAAGTCGGTTCCTTCGATGTATTCGTGTCATATCGAGTATGAATACCTCGGCAAATTCGGCGACTGCGTGGATCTGAACACGCTCGAGGACACGTGGTACATCTATCCGCATGACTGCGCGTTTTCGGTCACGAAGATGGCGCTTGCGACCGAGGAACTGTATTTTGCCGACCGGGAGAAGGCCGGTCATCCCTGCAAACCGGGACTCGCGTAATCTTTTAGCGGACTGCCGAACGCAGTCCGCTTCTTTTTACGGATTTTACGGGATCCGGATTGTTTTTTGTCGGAATTCGGATTATACTGCTTGGCATGGAAGAGATTTTACTGCAGGCGGGGATGCTGCTCGCCGTGATCCTGCTCGGCTATTGCCTGCGCCGCTTCAATGTGCTGCCGAAGGAAGCGTTCCGGATCGTTTCGAAAATCGTGATCTGGGTCACGCTGCCGTGCGTCGTGATCAAAAACTTCGCGGCAACGACCATGGACGGCGCCTATCTTTCGATGATCGGCATCGGCTTTTTCTGCATGGCGCTGCTGGCGTGGCTCGGCTATCTGCTGAACCGGAAGAAGGACGTCAACACCAAGGTGTTCGATATGCTGAACTTCACGGGCTTCAACATCGGCTGCTTTGCGCTGCCGTTCATCTCGGGACTGACCGGCCCCGCAGCGGTCGTTGCGGTGTGCATGTTCGACGCGGGCAGCGCGCTCGGAGCGTCGGGCGGGCTGAACATTTTGTGCAAGTCGATGCAGGAGGGCAAGGGCGTCCGCATCGGCAGGATTTTGCTGCAGCTTTGCAAGACGTTCCTCGTCATGGTCTACGTCGTGATGATCGTGCTGCGGCTGCTGTCGGTTCCGATTCCGTCGGTTGTCACGCGGTTCTGCGACGTCTGCGGAAGAGGCAACAGTTTCCTTGCAATGCTGATGATCGGCCTCGGCATCAATCTCAGGATCCGCCGGGATCAGTGGAAGTGGATCGGAAAAGCGCTGCTGGTGCGGTTCGGCACGGCGATTCTGCTGAGCTTTTGCTTCTACCGGCTTTTGCCGTTTTCGGAGGAGGTTCGGCTCGGCGCGTCGCTTGCGGTTCTGGCGCCGGTTGCGTCGCTGGCTCCGCCGTTCACGCAGGAGCGCGGCGGCGATTACGGCCTTGCGAGCAGCTGGAATACGCTGACGATTCTGATTTCGCTGGTTCTGATGACATCGGTCATGCTGCTGACCGCATAAAAATATGCTCCGGGTTCCCGGAGCTTTTTTTCTGGATTGCAGGAATCCATCGGTCCCGTCACAGCTCAAACCGGAAGACCTTGACAAGGCGGCCGCCTTCCAGGTACATCTCATTCGTTTCGGGGATCGGTTCGATTCCGAGGTATTCGCCGCCTGCGAGCATGCAGGTGCGCGCCGAGGCGTCGTTTTCGGGCATGCAGGTGATGATCAGATACTGCATGCCGTGCCGGCGGGCAAGCGCAAACAGCAGCCGGCAGGCCTTGGCTGCGTAGCGATTGCCGCGATAGGGTTGGTCGATCGCATAGCCGATGTTTCCGCCGATCGCCGTCTTTTCGTTGTGTCCGATCCGCAGGTCACAGGTTCCGACCTTCGTTCCGTCCGTGCGGCAGATGTCGAAATAGTACGCCGGGAGCCATTGTTTTTGCGGCTGCGCTTCGGCGGTGCGGGAAAGGGAGAGCAGGATCTCTCCGTCGCAAAGATCGGAAGTGTCGAAAAACGTGTTCACAGCAGTGCTTTTAACTGTTCGATCACGCCGTTCAGCAGCGTGCGCATCGACAGGTCGTTGACGCCGACGATGCGGTTGTTGCAGTGATTGACCGGGATCAACAGCTTCTGCGCAGGGCTCTGCCCGACCGCGACGGCCATTGCGGGCGTGATTTCGCCGAGCAGCGAATCCGCGATCACGATGCCGATCGGCCCGATGATCAGATCAGCCTTGGGCGCGTTGACGCGCACGGCGTTTTCGCCGGTTGCAGCCTGATCCGCGCCGCCTTTGAGCATCGCGGCGGTGGCGAGACTGTTGGTTCCGATCGCGGTCACGGTGCAGGGGAGCTGCTCCGCTTTGATCCGCTCGATCACCTCTTTGCCGAGGCGGCCGCCCTGTCCGTCGATTACAAGAATATCCATCGTATCCATCCTTTCCTTGCTGCAGAAAGTATAGCATCGAACCGGACGGAATGCAACGCTGCCGGGCGAAAAAAGAGGAATTTCCGGCGGTTTTTCTTGACAAGGCGGGCGGCGGGTCCTACAATGAGGACAGGAAACATGGGAGGTTAGACAAATGGATAAAGCGATTTCCGTGATTTGGGCGGTTGCGACGCTCGTATTTATGTACATGGCGTTCGAGAAGATGGATCTGGTGGCGTGGAAAGGCTGCGTGCCGGGGTATAACCTGTATGAGCTGTGCCGTGAATTCGACGGCAACGGTTGGCGCGTGTTCATGTTCCTGATCCCGGTGTACGGTCTGATCCTGTGGATCAAGCTCTGCATGAAGTGGGCGCGCTCGTTCGGCAAGACGAATGGCTTCGGCGTGGGCCTTGCCCTGCTGACGCCGGTTTTTCTGGGAATGATCGTGTTCGACCAGAAGGCCTGCTATCAGAAAACCGTCGAACTGTGACGGAGTTTGTCAAACGGCGCTTCCCCGCAGCGGGGAGGCGCTTTTTGTATGCGCAAAATCCCCAAACAGAACCGTAAAAGCCCGTTTCGCCCCGATTCGAGCCGGATCCGAGCCGATTCGCCGAAAGTGAACTCTAACCGGTTTTCGGCAACGGTGTTAGAATGAAGCCATCAAAAGCGAAGCGCTCCGGCGCAAAAGGAGGCAAGGAATGGCGAAATACCGCGTTTTGCTGGCAGACGACAACAGCCGGTTTACCGATCTGATGAAAGGATTTCTGCTTGCGCAGGAGAACATTGCGGAAGTCGATACGGCTTCCGACGGTAAGGAGGCTCTGCAGCTGCTGAAGGAAAAGCGTTACGACGTGCTGACGCTTGACCTGATCATGCCGAACGTGGACGGGCTGTCCGTGCTGGAGCAGTTGTCGGCGGTCTGCGGCGCGGAGGCGCCCGCCGTCGTGATCCTGTCGGAGCTTAGGAATGAGGCAATGGTGCGCCGCTGCTGCGCGATGGGCGCACGGTACTATATGGTCAAGCCGATCGAGCCGGAAACGCTGTACAAGCGGCTCGTGCAGATGCTCGAAGCCGATCAGCCCAAGGGCGGCATCCTGTCCTATACGCAGTCGCCCAAGTCGTTCGACGAAAAGGTTACGGCGATCTTCCTTGTCGCCGGTATCCCGGCGCACATCAAAGGTTATCATTACCTGCGCGAAGGGATCCGCATGGTGTACGAGGAGCCAGGCCTGATCAACCGGATCACCAAGGAGCTGTACCCGGGTATCGCAAAACGCTTCGGCACCTCGGCGAGCAAGGTCGAGCGCGCGATCCGTCACGCGATTGAAGTCGCCTGGACGCGCGGCAAGATCGAAAACCTGAACGGCCTTTTCGGCTACAACATCTACGGCAAGAACGATAAGCCCACCAACGGCGAATTCATCGCGCTCGTCGCGGACAAGCTCTTAATGGAGGAGCAGAGCCGAAAGGCGGTGTAACAGCAAGAAGACCGGCCATAGCGCCGTTTTCATACAGCTTGCAGGAGAAGCCCCGTCTCCTTGCAGGAATGCCCCAACCTCATAATCCGTGGAAAGTCGCCGCGTGAAATACCGTGCAGGGATCACGCAGCGGCTTTTCACGTTTTGGAAAAGGTGTTTTATAATCCGGCTTGTAAACAAAGATCAAAACCGATATAATAAAGCATAGACAACCAAAAGAAGGAAATTATCTTTTACTTCCATTAACGTCAAGTGAAAGACGCAGATACGTTCCTATTGGTTATCTTCCATATACTGTAATTGCAAACAATTCAGTTCAACTAATACCAAATGCAACTTTGTATGACTTTGGGATAGTAACATCTAATGTATTTATGTCTTGGATGCGAACTGTTTGTGGAAGATTGAAAAGTGATTTTCGTATTACAGTAACTAACGTCTACAATAATTTTCCTTGGCCGACACCGACCGACGCACAACGGGCAAAGATTGAACAGACCGCGCAAGGCATTTTGGACGCGCGTGCGCTCTATCCGGATTGTTCGCTTGCCGATCTCTATGATGAAACGACGATGCCGCCGGAACTGCGAACCGCTCACCAAAACAACGACCGCGCTGTTATGGAAGCATACGGCTTCTGGGGCAAGCTGAATTCGGAAAGCGCGTGTGTTGCGGAACTTATGAAGATGTATCAACAGCTAACGGCACAATAAGAAAGAGATAGGGCAAGAGGCTTCACGCCTCCTGCTCTTTTCGTTTACTCCCCGTATAACATTTTTTCGGCGCGAAAGAGGAGGAAAAAACCGGTTATCCACAGGACAAAGTGGACATTTCGGAAGTTGTCCACCGAAAAATTCCCCAAAAATTCATAAAGCTGTGGATAAATGTGGATAACTTTGTGGACGAAGTGGAAAAAAGCGCTTTCTATATAGATATACAGAAAACCGGATAGGCGGGCGGATCGGACGGGAAACGGCGGGTCAGAAGCTGCGGCAGATCGCGTAAAACAGCGCGCTGCGCTCGTCGCGTTCGCCGGATTTGACGAGCGCGTTGACCTCGGCAAACGCCGCAACGGCCTGTTTCAGCGACGCGGCGGACTGCTTCTGCGCGTTCTTCAGCGTGATCTCGGCGGCGGCGGGACTTCCGCCCATGCGGGAGAGGATCTCCGCGCGCGAACGCTTGCGGTCGAGCATTTCCCGCGCGATCAGCATCTGCCGGAGGCGTCCTTCCAAAAACGATGCGGTGCCGATCGGCGATTCCTTGCCCGCGTTGAGCACGGATTCGAGCATCCGGAGCGCCGCTTTCTTGTTTCCGGCGAGCAGGCAGTCGAGCATTATGAACGCTTTGTACTCTGAAGACGGCGTAACGGCGGTTTCGAGCACGTCTTTTGTGATCGTGCCGCCGTTTCCGACGTAGCCGGATGCTTTGCTGAGCTCGTTTCGCAGACGGTACGCGTCGGTGCCGACCATGTCGATCAGGACGCGCGCGGTCCGGTCGTCCAGAACGGCGCCCCGCAGGGCGGCTTCGCGCATGCAGAACTTGGCGGCGCGGTCGGGCGTCAGCGCGTCGAAGCGAACCGTCCGGTCGCGCGCGGTAAACAGCTTGGTGAAGTTGGTCTCCTTGGCGTCGCCGCGGCGTATAAACAGCACGATCGCGTCGGGCAGCGCGAAAAAGCGATCGATCGCGTCCGGCGCATGCCTGGTTTCGGCGTTGAGAGCGTCGTAAAGATCCGCGTCGCTCCAGTCGGTTACGACGACGATGTGATAGGCGTCAAAAAACGGAAGCTGCCCTGCGGCGACCAGAATGTCGCGCAGCGAAGGCCCTTTCAGCCGGTGCAGATTCATTTCCGAAAAGGCGGGGTCGAGGGTCGCCAAAATCCGGTCCGCCGCCTCCTGCTTGGTGAGCTCCTCGCTCCCGAGCAAAAGGTAGGGGCCGCGCAGCGTTCTTGCGTTGGTTTCCCGGAAAAGCGCCTGTTCGTTCATGCCGCTATTGTACCACGGAACCGGCAAAAACACAACGGCGCGCGCCGAAAAAAGTCCGGAGACAAAAACGGTGCACAGGTGCGGGGAAGGCACCGGAAAAAGGCGGAAAAAAGCCCGGAAAATCTGAAAAAATGCTTGCAATTTACCTTTGCGTATGGTATATTGTATCGGCTAACGGTCCTTCTTGCTTTCCGTAGGGGAAGGCCAACAGACCATAAGGAGGTGAAAAACATGAATCAGTACGAAGTTTTGTACGTGATCACGCCCGAATTGGAAGAGGAAGCAAATCAGTCCGTTCAGGAGAAGTTTGCGAACATCATCACCGATAACGGCGGCGAGATCGAAAAAACGGATGTATGGGGCAAGCGTCGCTTGGCTTACGCAATCGACTACAAGACCGAGGGTTTCTACGTTCTCGTGAACTTCTCCGCGAACCCGGAACTCCCGCGCGAACTCGAGCGTAATCTGAGAAACGATGAGCGCATCATGCGTTACATGGTTACTCGTAAGGAAGCATAATCAACCAAATCGGCACGAAAGAATGGGAGGAACGATAGAATGAATAAGATTACGTTGATTGGAAACCTGACACACGATCCGGAAACGCGCACCACGCCGAACGGCGTGACCGTATGCACGTTCACGATCGCCGTAAACCGCAGATTTGCTTCGCAGGGCGGCGAGCGGCAGACCGACTTTTTCCGCATCAATGCCTGGCGTCAGCTGGGCGACACCTGCGCAAGATACCTTGCAAAGGGACGTAAGGTTGCGGTCATCGGCGAGCTGCAGGCGCGCATGTATGAAGCGAAAGACGGAACGTCACGGATGTCGCTCGACGTTTCGGCCGACGAAGTCGAATTCCTGAGCCCGCGCGGTGACGACAGCGGCAACAGCAGCAGCGGTTATTCCGCGCCGCGTCCGCAGAACAACAATGCGCAGGATCTTGCCGGCTTCACCGACATCAACGCCGACGAATTACCTTTCTAAGTTAAAATTTACAGGAGGCTTGCACCATGGAAGATCGTAAACAACTGCGTCCCCGCCGTCCGCGGAGCAGACGTAAAGTTTGCCGTTTCTGCGTTGAAAAGGCCACATCCATCGATTATAAAGACATTCGCAAACTGCAGGGCTTTGTTACCGAATCCGGTAAGATCATGCCCCGCCGCATGTCCGGTGTGTGTGCCGAGCATCAGCGCGACCTGGCCGTCGCCATCAAGCGCGCACGCGTCATGGCTCTGCTGCCGTATTGCGCAGAATAAGCATTTTTTGAACAACCGTAACACCTGACCGATTAGCACGGGGTTCCCGAACCGGGAGCCTCGTTTTTTATGCGCCGTAAAAGGCGGCTGCGCGCCGAAAATACTTGCTTTTATCGACGAAAAAAGATATAGTAATTGTGTATGGACATGAAAGAACAGATTGCAGCTGCGCTGGACGTTTCCGGCGCGGATCCCAAAACACTTCCGGCGCTGACGCTGGCATACCTCGGCGATACGATTTATGATCTGTATGCGAGAACGCTGTTGGCGTTCGGGGTGGACGGCACGGTGCATGCGCTGCATCTTGAGAGCACGAAGCTCGTCTGCGCCAAAGGTCAGGCGGAGGCGTTTTTCCGCATCCTGCCGATGCTGGACGAGGAGGAACTTGCGGCTTTTCGGCGCGGACGCAATGCGCACAGCGCGACGGTACCCAAAAACGCAAACGTGCAGGATTACCGCACGGCGACCGGGTTTGAAGCGCTGCTCGGATACCTGTACTGTCTCGGACGCGACGCGCGGATCGGGGAACTCATGAACAAAGCTTTGCGGAAGGAGTAAGATATGGCATTTTCGGGACGATACGGCAACCGGTCGGGCAAGAGCTTTGACGGAAACGAAACGCGGGGCGAATCGCATGGTTACGGCGAACGTTCCTATGGTAATAAAAAGGACGGACAGCGTTCCTACGGGCAGCGCGACGGACAGGGCAAGAAACCCTACGGCGGGCGGAAAAACTACGGCGAGCGCGACGGCTATTCCGGAAACGACGGCGAACGCAAATCCTACGGCGAGCGCGACAATTCGGGGAAAAAGTCCTATGGCGAACGCGACGGATACCAAAGGAATGACGGCGAGCGTAAGCCCTATAACCGCCGCTTTGACGACCGGCAGCGTGAGGCGGCGCCGGCGTATTCGCAGCGGCAGGAGCCGGTGCAGACGGAGACCGACGAGCAGCCGTACCTGCTGATCGGACGCAACGCCGTGCGCGAGGCGGTTAAGGCGGAACGCAGCATCGACCGCATCCTCGTTTCGACCGAGACCGACGGGAGTCTTCGGGAGATTGTGAACCTTGCGCGGGACCGCAAAATCGTGATCCGCGAGGTCGATCGCAAGAAGCTCGACGAGATCTGCATGCCGTTCGGACACGGCGGCAAGACCGCAAACCATCAGGGCATCGTAGCGTATGCGGCAGGTGTGGAATACTGCTCGGTGCAGGAGATTCTGGACGTTGCTAAAGCGCGCGGCGAGGAGCCGTTTGTGATCGTGCTCGACGGGATCGAGGATCCGCACAACCTCGGTTCGATCATCCGCAGCGCGGAGTGCGCGGGCGCACACGGCGTCGTGATCGGCAAGCGCCGCAGCGCGTCGGTGACGGCGGCGGCGGTCAAGGCGGGCGCGGGCGCGACCGAATACATGAAGATCGCGCGCGTCGTCAACATTCACGGCGCGGTCGAGGAATTGAAAAAAGCCGGCCTGTGGATCGCCGGCGCGGACATGAATGGGCAGCCGATGCACCGGCAGAACATGAGCGGGGCATTGGCGCTCGTGATCGGCAGCGAGGGCGACGGACTGTCGAAGCTCGTGCGCGAAAGCTGCGATTTCCTCGTTTCGATTCCGATGCGGGGACATATCGACTCGCTGAACGCGGGCGTTGCGGCGGGCATCCTGATGTTTGAAAAGCGCAGACAGGACGAGGCGTAACCGATGGAAACGCGACCGAGCGACGAACAGCTGATCGAGCAGCTGCGGGCAGGCGACGCGGATGCGGAGCGGATGCTGTACGAGCGGTACAAGCAGACGGTCCGTTCGCGCGCGCATACCTATTTTCTGATCGGCGCCGACCATGAGGATTTGGTGCAGGAGGGCATGATCGGACTGTACAAGGCGGTCTGCGAATACGATCCCAACAAGGCGGCGTCGTTCCACAGCTTTGCGGATCTTTGCATCACGCGGCAAATTCTGACCGCGATCAAGCGCGCCACGCGCAAAAAGCACGGGCCGCTGAACACCTATGTTTCGCTGAATCAGCCGAAGTTTGAGCGCGAGAACGATCAGACGCTGTTCGATACGGTGCAGAACCTGCGGGTCGTCGATCCGGAGGAGCAGCTGATCGGCCGCGAGGAGTATGACCGCATCCTGTCCTATCTCAAGGAGAATCTGTCCTCGATGGAGCAGACGGTGCTGGGAATGTATCTGAACGGGTTTTCCTACCAGCAGATCGCCCAAAAGCTCGATCGCACGCCGAAGTCGATCGACAACGCGATTCAGCGCGTCAAACGCAAGCTGGAAACTTTCCGGGAAGCGAATATGTTCTGAAAAGGAGGATCACATGGAACAGTACGAAATCTATGAACCGGCACAGGCGCAGAAGGACGCGGCGGGCAAGGCCGTTCGTTCGCTGGTGTTCGGCATCCTTTCCGTCGCGCTTTCGGGCGTGTTTGCGATCGTGTTCGGCATTCTTGCCCGTGTGCAGGGCAACGGTTCGGTCCGGATTGCGGAGCAGAACGGTCTGCCGCGCGACGGCCGCGCAACCGCAGGCAGAATTCTCGGGCTGATCGGCCTGATTATCGGGATCCTTGCGCTCGTCTGGGGCGTGATCCGGCTTGTGATGATCCTGACCGGACTGACCGCCTCGATTGCATCCGGAAGTCTCGGCGTATTCGAGGAATACTTCCGCGACCTCGGTGAACAGCTGAATTCCGTTCTGAACTGATATGACAGCGATCGAAGCCATCCGGGCGCGCCATTCGGTGCGCGCCTATACCGATAAACCGATTCCGCAGGAGATCCGAAAGGCGCTTTGCGAGCGGGCGGACGCGCTGAACCGCGAAGGCGGCCTTCACCTGCAGCTCGTGTTTGACGAGCCGCACGCGTTTTCGGGGATCATGGCGCACTACGGCCGTTTTTCGGGCGTAACGAACTACATCGCCGTGATCGGAAAGGATTCGGACGATCTTGCGTTTCGCGCAGGATACTGCGGCGAACAGCTGGTGCTGCTTTCGCAGCAGCTCGGGCTGAACACCTGCTGGGTCGCGCTGACATTTCGCAAGACGAAATCGGCGTACACGCTCGGACCGGGTGAAAAGCTCGTCTGCGTGATCGCGCTCGGCTACGGCGCGACGCAGGGAACGCCGCACCACAGCAAAGCGATCTCAGAGATCAGCGATTGCGGCGAAGATACGCCAGACTGGTATCAAAACGGCGTCGAAGCCGCGCTGCTTGCGCCGACCGCCGTGAATCAGCAAAAGTTCCGGCTTACGCGAAACGGAAACCGGGTGACGCTTCGTGCCGGGAAAGGCCCGTATGCGGCGCTTGATCTCGGCATCGTGCGGCTGCATTTCGAGATCGGCGCGGGTAAGGACGCGTTCGAATGGGCAGACTGAAACAAAAAAGGAGTTTTGATATGAGAAAGATTTGGATCTTGCTGCTTGCGGCGCTGCTGCTCGGCTGCACAAAAACGCCTGCGGCAACGGAACCGGAGGCGGCGCAGGAGCCGGAAACCGCGGCAGCGGCGTTTCGGTTTTCAACCACCGATCTGGACGGCAATCCGGTCGACGAGAGCGTGTTCCAGGGGTATGACCTTGTGATGATCAACTTTTGGGCATACTGGTGCGGCCCGTGCGTCGCGGAGATGCCGGAGCTCGAACAGCTGCATCAGGCGTATCCGAACGTGCTGCTGCTCGGCGTGATCATCGACGAGACGGATATGGACGAGACGCGATCCCTGATCGCACAGACCGGCGTGACCTATCCGGTGCTGTACGCAAAGGGCGATTTGGCGCAGCTCGCGCAGGATATGCAGTATGTGCCGACGACCTATTTCCTGTCGCCGGACGGAACGATCCTCGGTGAGCCGGCGGTCGGGAGCAATGATCTGTCGGGCTGGACGGAGATCGTGGAAGGGTATCTGAAATGAAACGCGCAGGAAGGATCGCCGCGCTTGGCGGCCTGCTGGCGCTCGGCGCAGCGTTTTTGAGCGTCGGCATCGGCAAAGGGCAGATGACCGAGGTGCTGAGCAAGGCGATCCGCATCTGCCTGGAGTGTATCGGGATCGGATGAAACGGAAGAGCGAATGGAAGCGGACGGCTGTTCAGGCGGCATCGCTGCTGCTGCACAATGCCAACCTGAAGGGCTTTGTCACGGGAAAAATCTATCAAGGTGACTTGAAACAGGTTTGCGTACCGGGGTTGAACTGTTATTCCTGCCCGGGCGCGATCGGCGCGTGCCCGGTCGGCTCGCTGCAGAATGCGCTGCAAAAGAGCAAGCCGTCGTTCCCGTTTTATGTGCTCGGCTTTCTGCTGCTGTTCGGCGCGCTGCTCGGGCGGTTCGTCTGCGGCTTTCTGTGCCCGTTCGGTTTTGTGCAGGATCTGCTGTATAAGATTCCGTTTTTCAAAAAAATCCGGACGTTTCCCGGCGAAAAGTACCTGCGCTGGCTGAAATACGTAGTTGCGCTGCTGCTTGTCGTCGCGCTGCCGCTGATCTACACCGGCGTGCCGTATTTCTGCAAGTATCTATGCCCTGCGGGGACGCTGTTCGGCGCGATCCCGCTGCTTTCGCTCGATCAGCTGCTGTCCGATCAGATCGGTCCGCTGTTTTGGTGGAAGCTGATCGTGCTGATCGTCGTCGTTCTGGTGTCGCTGCTGATTTCGCGGCCGTTCTGCCGATATCTCTGCCCGCTCGGCGGGTTTTACGGGCTGTTCAACCGGGTCTCGCTCGTGCAGCTGAAGCATACCGAAACGAAGTGCGTGCACTGCGATCGGTGTGTTCCGGTCTGCGCGATGGGTATCGATCCGAAGACGCAGTTCGACTCGACGGAGTGCATCCGCTGCGGCAAGTGCGCGCGCGTCTGCCCAACCGACGCGCTGCGGCTCGGTTTATTGGATCTGAAAAAGAAGAAAGAGGAGCAGACGGCATAAGGATTGCGACCGAACAGAGCAGCCGAAGCGGGCTGCTTTTTTGTTTTTGGAATCTGAACGCAGGAAAAAGGAGAAAGCATCGGCTTTCTCCTCTTCATTATTATATAGTTCGTTTCAGAGCTGATACAGCTCGGTGTACTTCTTCTCAAGGTAATCGGTGAAGTATTTCGGGTCGAACGGGCCCTCGAATGCCTGCTCCATCAGATCTTTCGGGTCGAGGCGGCAGCCGTAGCGGTAGATCCGCTCGGTCAGCCAGTCGATGAGCGGCTGCAGTTTGCCTTCGGAAACGTTGCCCCAGACGTCGAGGTCGCGCTCCATCAGCTTGATCAGCTGTGCGCCGTAGGCGCTGCCGACCGCGTAGGACGGGAAGTAGCCGAACAGGCCGCTCGACCAGTGCGAATCCTGCAGCACGCCCTGCGTGTCGTTCGGGACGTCGATGCCGAGGTATTCCTTGTACAGCGCGTTCCATGCCGCGGGCAGATCCTTGACCGCAAGCGTGCCGTTGAACAGCTGCTTTTCCAGCTCGTAGCGCACCATAACGTGCAGCGCGTAGGTCAGCTCGTCCGCCTCGGTGCGGATCAGGCTCGGCTCGGCCTTGTTGACCGCAAGATAGAATTCATGCGCCGTGACGTCTTTGAGCTGCTCGGGGAACAGTTCACGGAGTTTCGGGAACAGGAACGTGATAAACGGCTCGCTGCGGCCGATGATGTTTTCAAAGAAGCGGGACTGCGACTCGTGCACGCTCATGCTGACGCCTGAGCCGAGCGGGGAACGCGCGATCTCGTCGGCGATGTTCAATTCGTAGGTTGCATGGCCGGATTCATGGATCACGCTGTACATCGAATAATGCACGGCATCCTCGTGATAATGCGTCGTGATGCGCACGTCGGCCTTGGTGAACTCAGTCGTGAACGGATGCTCGACTTCGCCGCAGACCGTGTGGTCGGGATCCATGCACATGATCCGCATCAGATATTCGGTCAGCTTTTCCTGCTGCGCTTTCGGATAGAAGCGGTAGAGAAAATCCGTCCGCGGCTCTCTGCCGCAGGTCATGACTCTTTCCAGCAGCGGGACGAGCGCTCCGCGTACCTGCGAAAAGAACGCGTCGAGCGTTTCGGTGGTCAGCCCTTTTTCGTACAACCCGAGCAGCGTATCGTAAACCGGCTGATCCGGCTTATAGTAGCGCGCAAAGCGACCGGTCATCTCAACGAGCTTTTCCAGATGCGGGAGGAACGACGCAAAATCGTTGTTGACTTTGGCCTCGTGCCAGACGCTCGATGCCGCGGTCTGCGCGACCTGATATTCGACGTATTCCTCGAGCGGGATGCTGGCGAGGTATTCGCGATCCTCGTTCATGCGCTCGGCCTCGCGGCGCGTGATCGGATCGACGGCGTCGGGATTCTGCAGGATCGTTTCCATCGCGGCGACGAAGGCTTCATCGGTCTGCAGCCGGTAGCAGGCTTCGGACAGCGCGCCGAGTGTCTCCCCGACGAGCGGCGCCGCGCCCTTGGGCATGACGGTTTCCATATCATAGTTCATGACGCCCATCGCGTGGTTGTAGACGCGGAGTTTTTCAAGCTGATCCTTGAACAGCCTGACGGCGGATTCGATCGATTCCATTCTGTATGCCTCCTTGTTGCTGATCTTCTTTATTGTAACCGAATCGTAAAGACGTGTCAAATCCTTTGACACCGGCACATTTTGGTGATATGCTGTATTTGTATTTCTTTATCGCTTTTTTTGGAGGGAGTCCTATGAGGATCGTTATCGTCGGCTGCGGAAAGGTCGGGTCCACGCTCGCCATGCGTTTGCAGGAAGAAGGACATGAGCTCACGATCATCGATCGCAGCGAGCGCGTGATCGAACAGATCGGAAACGTCGTTGATGTGATCGGTTACGTCGGAAACGGCGCGGTCTATTCGGTGCTGGAGTCGGCGGACGTCCGCAACGCGGATCTGCTGCTGGCGGTCACCGCGACGGATGAGATCAACCTTTTGACCTGCCTGGTCGCAAACAAGCTCGGCGTCAAGCATACGATCGCGCGGGTGCGCAATCCGGAATACGCCGAGAATGCGACGCTGTTCCATGAGGAGTTCGGCGTTTCGATGACGATCAATCCCGAGCGTCAGCTCGCCAACGAGATCGCGAGGATTCTGCGGTTCCCGAGTGCGACGCGCGTCGAAATGTTCGCCCGCGGCCGCGCGGAGATGGTCTCCTGCACGCTGCCCGAGGGCGCGGCGCCGGCAGGGCTCAAGCTGTATGAACTGCCGCAAAAGCTCGGCCTGAAAGTGCTCGTCTGTGCGGTGCGCCGCAACGACGAGGTGCTGATTCCGTCCGGCGGTTTTGAACTGTGCGCGGGCGACGAGCTGTATATGACCGGCGCGCCGAAAGAGGTGGAAAAAGCGTTCCGCAAGATGGGCATGTGGAGCAATCCGATCAAGAACGTGCTGATTGCGGGCGGCGGCAAGGTGAGCTACTACCTTGCGCAGGCGCTGGCGGATCGGAACTTCCGGCTTAAGATCATCGAGCGTGACCCGGAGCGCGCTGCGGAGCTCGCGGAGTCGCTGCCGAACGCGGTCGTGCTGCTCGGCGATTCGTCCGACCATGAGCTTTTGACCGAGGAAGGTCTTGCGGCGGCGGATGCGTTTGTCGCGCTGACCGGTCTCGACGAGGGCAATATCCTGTCTGCGCTGTATGCAAAGCGAATCGGTGTGAACAAGATCATCTGCAAGGTCAACAACGATCATCTGAAATCGCTGACGGAGAACGCCGGCCTCGAATCGACGGTATCGTCCAAGAACGTCACGGCGAATACGATCGTGCGCGTCGTGCGCGCGTATGCGGCGGGCGAGGGCGAGGGCAACGTGCGCGCCATGTACCGCCTCGCGGACGGCAGGGCGGAGATCCTGGAGTTTGCCGCGACTGCCGATATGATCCGGCTGATCGGGATCCCGCTGAAGGATCTGAAGCCGAAAATGAAAAAGGATATCCTGGTCGCCTGCATCGTCCGCAAAAACAAGGCGATCGTACCGGGCGGCGCAGATGTGATCGAACCGAACGACCGCGTGCTGATCGTGACGGCCGATCAGCGGCTGACCGAGCTGACCGGCATTCTGGTGGGCTGATATGAACCGTAAGATGATCGCCTTCACGATCGGCCGGATCCTGGTCGCGGAGGGCGCATTGATGATCCCGTCGGTGATCGTCGGTCTGATCTACCGCGAAAGAAGCACATGGGTGTTTTTGCCGGCGATCGCGCTGCTGCTTGTGATCGGCGCGCTGTGCAGCTGGAAAAAGCCGCAGAACACCGTGATCTTCACGCGTGACGGCTATTTCATCGTCGCGGCGGTGTGGATCCTGCTGTCGGTGTTCGGTGCGCTGCCTTTTTGGTTCTCGGGGTATTTCAAATCCTTCTGGGACTGTCTGTTCGAGATCGCGTCCGGTTTTTCGACGACCGGCGCGTCGATCCTGACCGCGATCGATCCGCTGCCCAGGTGCATCCTGTTCTGGCGCAGCTTCAGCCATTGGGTCGGCGGCATGGGCGTGCTGATGTTCGTGCTGGCGATCATGCCGCTGGCGGAGGAGCGTTCGCTGCACCTGATGCGTGCCGAAGTGCCCGGACCGGTCGTCGGCAAGCTCGTTCCGCGCATCCGCGACACCGCAAAGATTCTGTACGGCGTCTATACCGGACTGACCGCGATCCTGGTCATCCTGCTGCTGTGCGGCGGCATGCCGCTGTTTGACGCGCTGTGCTATGCATTCGGCACGGCAGGCACCGGCGGGTTCGGCATTACGAATGCCGGCGTTTCGCTGTATCACAGCGCGTATATCGAAACCGTCATCGCGGTGTTCATGATGCTGTTCGGCATCAACTTCAATCTGTACTACTTTATCCTGATCGGCAAGGTCAAGGACGCGCTGAAGTCCGAGGAGCTGCACGTCTATCTCGGCGTGATCGCGGCGGCGGTACTTGCTATTGCGGCAAGCACGTATCATCTGTATCAGGGGATCGGGTCGACGCTTCGGTATGCATTCTTTCAGGTTACAACCATCATTTCAACAACCGGATTTGCAACCGCGGACTTTGCAAATGATTGGCCGGCGTTTTCTCAGATGATCCTTATTCTGCTGATGTTTACCGGAGCATGCGCGGGATCGACGGGCGGCGGTTTGAAAATGAGCCGCATTATTCTGCTGTTCAAATCCTGCAATCAGGAGATTCAAAGGCTTTTGCATCCGCGGGCCGTTCAGGTGGTGCGGCTGGAGAAAAAACCAGTGGACAATCTGCTGCTTCGGACCACGTTGAGCTTTTTTGTCCTGTATATCGGCATTGTCACGGCGGTCACGCTTTTGCTTTCCCTGGATGAACCGGATTTTTTGACCAACTTCACTGCGGCAACGGCGTGCCTCAGCAATATCGGTCCGGGTCTTGGGAAGATCGGGCCGAACGGCAATTATGCGTTTTATTCCGCCCCGTCCAAAGTCATGCTGTCGCTGACGATGCTGGCGGGCAGACTGGAGCTTTTCCCGATCTTCGTATTGTTCAATTTCAGACACGATCGGAAAAACGGAGCAAAAGCGTAATTTTGTGAAAAGAAAAAGCGACGCGTGAGAACACGCCGCTTTTTTGCGTTTTTCAGTCTTTCAGCCGCTTCAGTTCTTTGGTTTCCGAGAGCACGAGAATCTGCGCATCTTCGGTCAGGGGCTTTTCGGGATCGATCCGCGCGCTGAGAGAACCGTCTTTCTCCCGGATCGCGACAACATTGATTCCGTAACGGTTGCGGAGACGGAGCTCGCTCAGCGATTTTCCGATCCATTCCGCCTTTGGGCGCATGTTGATGATGCATAGATCCTCGTCCAGGCTGAAGTATTCCAAAAAATTCGCGGAAAGGATCTTATGCGCGTTCTGCAGCGCGCTTTCTTTTTCGGGATAGATGATCTCATCTGCACCGACAAGACGCAGGATCTCTCCCATACGATCGGATGCGGCCTTTGCGATCACGCGCGGAACACCGCATTCCTTGGCAACCATCACGCAGAGAATGCTGGCCTCCAGACTGCTGCCCATCGTGACAATGACCAGATCCATGCCGGACAGACCGATATTTTTGATCGACCGCGTATCGGTCAGATCGGCGATCACGGCGTCGCTGACAATGCCGGAATACTGGTTGACGATTTTTTCGTCGTTGTCGGCGATCAAAACGTCCGCACCGTTTTTGGACAGCTCCTCCGCGAGAAACTGTCCGAAGCGACCCATGCCCAGAATTGCGATTGATTTGTTCATAAAACCTCCTTATCCGACGAAGAAGCGTCCGCGTGCGTGCTGAATTTCATTTTTATCCGCGTCGTCCACTCCAAAGAACAACGCCAAAGAGATCGGGCCGATACGACCGAGATACATTCCGACGATGATGATCCATCTTCCGGCAGGGGACAGCGCTGCCGTAATGCCGCGGGAAAGGCCAACCGTTCCGGTGGCGCTGAAAACCTCGTACAAGCCGTCTGTCATGGACAGAGGATCGGAGCACAGCAGAGCGGCGGTCATCAGCAGCGATACCGAGAAGGTGATCAGAACGATCGCCGTTGATTTGCGGATCAGTTCTCCTGAAATCCTGCGGCGGAAAACGATTGTTTCGCGACGGTTATGGATATAGGTCAGCGCGGTCGCGAACAGGACAAAGACCGTTACGGTTTTGACGCCGCCGGCGGTTCCCATCGGCGAACCGCCGATAAACATCATAAGGCAGCCGAAAAGCGCGGTCGGATCCCGAAGGGCATTCTGCGGAACGGCAGCGAAGCCGGCAGTGCGGAACGTGACCGACTGGAACAGGCTGTTCAACAGCTTTTGCCCGATCGGCATGGAACCGAGCGTTGCGGGATTGTCGTGTTCCAGCAGCAGAACGATCCCCGCGCCGGACAGGATCAGAAAAGCGGTCAGCAGCAGAACGAGCCGCGAGTGCTCGGAAAGACGCGGCTTGGAACGGCCCTTTTGAAACAGAACATGCACCGCGGCGGAAAGATCAAACCATACGATATAGCCGAGACCGCCGATTATGATCAGCAGCATGGTCACGATCAGCAGCCAGGGATTGCCGGAATAGGAGATCAGGCTGTCAGGTCCGAGAATGTCCAGACCGGCGTTGCAGAATGCGGAGACCGAATGAAAAACAGAATACCAAAGGCCGCGGGGAAAACCGAATTGCGGAACGAAGAAAAAAGCATACAGCAGCGCGCCGATGCCTTCCACACAAAAAACGCCCTTGATGACGCCGAGCAGAAACCGCATCAGATCCGAAATGGAATCCAGATTGAACGCATCCCGCAGCAGAACGCGGTTCTTGATCGAAAACCGTTTTGCAAACAGCAGAAGCATGGAGGAAGAGACCGCAACC
This sequence comes from uncultured Eubacteriales bacterium, assembly GCA_902790115.1. GTDB lineage: Bacteria > Bacillota > Clostridia > Christensenellales > CAG-138 > UBA3792. The sequence goes on from CADAQS010000003.1 coordinate 29,296, forward strand.
ACACCGAGACCGCCGAGCTGAATCAGAATCAAAATGATGATTTTGCCGAAGAGCGACCAGTGTGAGAAGGTGTCGACGACGACAAGACCCGTTACACAGACAGAGGTAGTTGCGGTGAAAAGAGCGGTCAGAAACGAAGTCTGCTCACCGGGCGCGGTAGCCGACGGCAGCAGCAACATGCCCGTCCCGACTGCGATAAGCAGAAGAAAGCCGAGCGGGATGATTTGCGCGGAAGAAAAATGCCGCTTTGAAGAAGACAGAGTCGTTCGCTTCATAACACCTCTGAAAGGCGCAGTACTTTCTATTTATTATATCGTACGGACAAAGGCAATGCAACTGTTTTCAAACGGGACGAAACGGAAAAACAACAAGCGCAGTCTTGCAAAGACTGCGCTTTTATGCCTTTTGATCGCCCTTGCCCGCAAGCTGCAGGCAGTTGTCGATGATGGATTCAACAAGCTGCAGTTCAATCGCGTTCAAAGAGCTCAATTTTACCGCTGTACGGTTGGTTTCTGCGGGAGCAACATGACCGAGGAGAATATAATCTGCGCTGACCTGCAGGACTTGACAGAGTTTTGCCAGATTTTCCGGACGGATGGCTTTATGACCTGTCTCGATATATGAAATTGTTTGGGTCGAGACATTCATCTGCTCGGCAAGCTGTTCTTGGGTCAGTCCAACAGCTTTTCGCCTGTGCGCGATCCGCGCCCCCATTTCCCAATGAAATTTATTTGTTCCCATAGTTTCACCACCTTTATAAAGTATATCAACTATGGTTGTTCCCATACATCAATCATGATTGACAATAATAAAAACATGATTTATAATTTTACAGAACCGTTGAGAAATAGGTTTATGAAAACACATCATAGGAAATGGAGGAAACGAAATGAAGTACTGTCCGAACTGCGGTTCGCAGGTTGATGATCAGATAAAGTTCTGTACGAATTGCGGAGCTCCTTTACAGGAGAATAATCAACCAACATTTCAACAGCAAACGGAGCCGGTCGTGGAAAGGATCGTCTATCAACAAGTGCCCGTTCAGCAGAATCAGCCGAAACGCGTTTCGCCCTTGGGAATCGTTGCGTTTGTGCTCTCTTTGACATTTATCGGCGCACCGATAGCGGTTGTATTGGCAATCCTTGATTTGGTTCTCAACAAAGATCGAAAACACGGTTTAACGATCGCCGGTTTAGCAATCGGCGCAGTCTTTTCGTTGTTGCTTGCATCGATCTTATTTGATTCTTCGAAGAAAGAAGCACAGAAAGCGCCGACTACAAGTACGGCACAAGTAGAGCGCTCTGTCCCCGAAACAAAGCCCGATTCGGAAAGCAGCAGAGAAGTCATTTTAGAAACGGAAAGTCCTACAAAAGCTCCGACGGAAAAGCCGACTTCAAAGCCGAATGCAATTTCGGAAAACACCATACGCCCGGAGATAAAAGAGGCGATTGACAGTTATGAAGAGTTTTATGACCAATACGTTGAATTCATGAAAAAACTCGACATGTCGGATGCTTCTATGCTGATGGAAAGCGTAAAAATGATGGAGAAGCTTGCCGAGATGGAGAAGAAATGGGACGAGATCAATGAGATGGAACTGACCACTGCGGAGACAAAATATCTTCTTGATGCCAGCATACGGATCGAGAAGAAATCACTTGAGCTGATCGATTCTTAATCAGAAAAACAACAGCAATAAAGCTGAACAAGAAACGACAATCACTTTGAAAGGGTAACAATGCTAGTCGTAATGAAGTGTCCGAACTGCAATGCGGATTTACAGATGGAGGAAACGCGAGAGTTTATGTTCTGCCAATATTGTGGAACAAAAGTCGTGAACCTGTATCAAAAAGTGCATGTCGTTAATCAATTTCAGGTTGATGCTGCATCATTTCTTCCGCTATTACAGATGCAGGGACGATATGAAATTCCGCAGACAGGACTTCTTCTCGGTAAAGTACAGGAATTGAAAAGAACCCGAAACATCGATCAGGCTATTGCCTATTGTGATGCAATATTGGTTCTCGATCCGAACAATTACGAAGCGCTCAAAGAACGCAATGCGCTGATGAAGACCATAACAACCCCCAATGTCTTTGTCCGGTTCATCTCCGTGAATGAAAACGCAGGTTTGCAGACTTCTCTTGACGACCGTCAGATTACAAGATACAAGCTTAATGAGGAAAAACAATTTTTAATGCCTGTCGGAAAGCATATCCTAAAATTCCGTTCGGGAATTAAGAGATACGCGCGCGAATTTGAAATCTTCGATCGTACATCGGTTGTACACTTTACTTTCGAAGCCGGTATTTTCAGTAACGCAATTTATTCCGAATAAGATGCACAACAGGCTCCCTTGCGGGAGCCTGTTTTCTATCGTTCGATCTGCGCTTATTGGATCCGTCCGCTGGCTTCGAGCACCTTGATGTCGGGCTCGCAGAGGAACGGTTCGCCGGCGGCGCGGAGGGCGTTGTTGACGTCCTTGAGACCGGAGCCGGTCGAGATCACGGTGACGGTCTCGTCGGGCTTGATGATGCCCTCGGCGACAGCGCGCTTGACGCCCGCGGTGGCAGTGACGCCGGCGGGTTCGCCGAAGACGCCTTCGGTGCGGCCTAAAAGGCGCATCGCGGCAAGGATCTCGTCATCGGAAACGGCGATCCAGCGTCCGCTGCTCTTTTCGACGGCGCGGAGCGCTTTTTTCGGGTTGCGCGGCACGCCGACCGCGATGCTGTCCGCGATCGTGTTTTCGGGGGTCGGGACGAGGTCGCGATGGTTGTTCGCCGCATCGACGAACGGGCAGCAGCCGGTGGATTGAACGCCGAGGATCTTCGGGATCCGGTCGAGCATGCCCATCTCATAGAGGTCATGGAATCCGTTGTAGACGCCGCCGATCGTGCAGCCGTCGCCGACGGAGACCGCGACCCAGTCGGTGGGCTCGAAGTGCAGCTGCTCGGCGATCTCAAGCGCGACGGTCTTTTTGCCCTCGGTGAGGATCGGGTTGATGCCCGCGTTGCGGTTGTAGAAGCCCCATTTGTCGATCGCGGCTTTGGAAAGCTCAAAGGTCTGCCGGTAGTCGCCCTTGACCGAAATGACGTTTGCGCCGAAGATCAGAAGCTGCGCGACCTTGCCCTTTGGCGCGCGCTCCGGCACGAAGATCACGGTCTTGAGACCCATGCGGGCGGCGTTGCCCGCGCAGGACGAGGCGGCGTTGCCGGTCGAGGAGCAGCAGATCGTGTCATAGCCGAGCTCGAGCGCTTTCGCGACCGCGACGCCGGAGGCGCGATCCTTGAGCGAAGCTGTCGGGTTGATGCCGTCGTCCTTGATGTACAGCTTTTTGATGCCGAGTTCGTCGCCGAGCCGCAGCGATTCGTAAAGCGGCGTCCAGCCGATGCGGAGGAACTTCGAGAGCCCTTCGCCCTTCAGGGGCATCAGCGCGCGGTAGCGCCACATGCTGTTGTCGCGGTCGTTTCGGAGCGTTTCCCGGTTGAGCTCCTTCTTGACCTCGTTGTAGTTGAACACGATGTCCAGAATGCCCTTTTCGCCGCAGGCGGGGCAGGTCATCAGCTCCGGTCCGTAGGGGTACTCCCGGCCGCAGAGCGTGCAGCGGTAACCATAGATGCGTTTCATCGGCTTCCTCCTGTGATGGATGCAAGATTGCGAAACGAACAAGCGCCATTTCATCGCTTCTATGATACAATACTGAAAATTTTTTTGCAACCCTTTTCCATTTTTGCTATTACACTTGCACATTTTCCGAGGATCGTCTATAATAAAATTGTAAATAGCGCGTAAAGGAGCGAACGGATATGATTCTGATCGGCAACGGCAGACTGATAACAAGGGTCGGAACGGAATTCTTCGAAAACGGCGCGGTCGCGATCGAAGGCCGGTATATCAAAGAAGTCGGCGAAACGGCGACGCTGCGCAAAAAGTATCCCGAAGCGGAGTTTGCGGATGCGCACGGCGGCGTGATCATGCCGGGTCTGATCAACATGCACAACCATATTTACAGCGCGTTTGCGCGCGGGCTGTCGATCCGCGGATACGCGCCGAAGGACTTTATGGACATTCTCGAAGGGCAATGGTGGAAGATCGACCGCTGCCTGACGCGTGAAAACGACCGCCTGTCCGCGTATGCGGTCTATCTCGACTGCATCAAGAACGGCGTCACGACGGTGTTCGACCACCACGCGAGCTTTTTCGACATTCCGGACAGCCTCGACGAGCTTGCGGAAGCCGCGACGGCGCTCGGCGTGCGCACCTCGCTGTGCTATGAGGTCAGTGACCGCGACGGCGAGGAGAAGCGCGTGCAGTCGATCCGCGAGAACGAGCGCTTCATCCGCCGCGCCGAGCAGGACGATACCGACATGCTCAAGGGCATGATGGGTCTGCATGCGTCGTTCACGGTTTCGGACAAAACGCTCGAGGAGTGTCTTGCGGCGGGCGGAAAGGAAGCCGGCTTCCATGTGCATTGCGCCGAAGGCCCGGCGGACCTGCAGCACAGCTTGCGCACGTACGGCAAGCGGATCATCGAGCGGTTCTACGACGCCGGCGTGCTCGGAAACAAGACGCTTGCGATTCACTGCGTGCATATCAACAAGGCCGAAATGGAGCTTTTGAAGGCGACCGATACCGCCGTGGTGCACAATCCGGAATCGAACATGGGAAACGCGGTCGGCTGCGGCGCGGTGATCCAGATGAAGAAGCTCGGGCTGCTGGTCGGGCTCGGAACCGACGGGTATACGAACGACATGCTCGAAAGCTATAAGGTCGGCAATATCATCCACAAGCATCATCTGTGCGACCCGACGGTAGCGTGGGGCGAGATCCCCGATATGCTGTTTTACGGCAACGCCGAGATCGCCGGCAGGTACTTTGCAGCGCCGCTCGGCGTGCTGAAACCCGGCGCGTATGCCGACGTGATCGTGACCGATTACGATCCGCTGACCCCGATGGACGGCGCGAACGCAAACTCGCACATCCTGTTCGGCATGCAGGGACGCTCGGTCGTCACGACGATGTGCAACGGACGGTTTTTGATGAAGGACCGCGAAGTGCTGGTCTGCGACGAAAAGGAGCTTATGGCAAAGTGCCGCGAGAGCGCAAAGCGGCTTTGGAACGCCGTCAACGCATAAGGAATCCGTGCGGGGAGGGATTGCGCCCTCCCCTTTTGTACAAACCGCGAACAGAATTTGACAGGAGGCGCGTATGTCGGATGTAATGACCCCGATTCCGTTCGGGACTTTGATGGATTGGGTATGGAAGGAGCAGGAAACCGGCTCCGTCTTCGGCGTGAAAAAGGCATTTCACCCGGTCCCGGGAAAGTTTTTGGAGCTGTTCGGCGAAAAACTTGAGACGCCCTTCGGACCGGCGGCCGGTCCGAACACGCAGCTGACGCAGAACATCATCGCGTCGTATTACGGCGGCGCGCGGTTCTTTGAGCTCAAGACCGTTCAGATCATGGACGGCGAGGAGCTGAGCAAGTGTGTCAGCAAGCCCTGCATCGCGGCGGAGGACGAGTGCTACAACTGCGAATGGTCGACGGAGCTGACCGTGCCGCAGGCGCTTGCGGAATACGTCAAGGCATGGTTCATGCTGAAGCTTTTGACGAAGGAGTTCGGCTGGGGCGACCCGGATGGCTTCGTGTTCAACATGAGCGTCGGCTACGACTACGCCGGCATCACGTCACCGAAGATCGACGCGTTTCTGGAAGGCATGATGGATGCCAAAAAGACTCCGATCTGGGATGAGTGCATGGCGTGGGCAAAGGCGAACCTTGACCGCTTTTCGCACGTTGACGAAGAGTATCTTGCCGGGATCGAGCCGCGCATCTGCCGGCAGATCACGCTGTCCACGCTGCACGGCTGCCCGCCCGAGGAGATCGAAAAGATCGCGTCGTATCTGATCGAAGTCAAGAAGCTCCATACCTTCGTCAAGTGCAATCCGACGATCCTCGGCTATGCGACGGCGCGAAAAACGCTCGACGACCTCGGCTTCGACTATGTGGCGTTTGACGAGCACCACTTCCGGGAGGATCTGCAGTACGCCGACGCGGTGCCGATGTTCCGGCGGCTTTCCGCGCTTGCCGAAAAGAACGGCGTCAGCTTCGGGCTGAAGCTTTCCAACACGTTCCCGGTCGACGTGACGCGCGGCGAACTGCCGAGCAATGAGATGTATATGTCCGGCCGCGCACTCTATCCGCTGACGATTGAGATGGCGCGGCGGATCGCGGAGGAATTTGACGGACAGCTGCGGCTGTCGTTCTCGGGCGGCATCGACGCGTTCAACATCGACACGCTGTTCGAGGCGGGCATCTGGCCGATCACGCTCGCGACGACGATCCTCAAGCCCGGCGGCTATCAGCGGCTCGTGCAGCTCGGCGAGCAAACCGCAAAGCTCCCGTATGCGCCGTTTTCCGGCGTGGACGTCGGCAAGGTCGGCATGCTTGCGAAGCAGGCGCGCGCGTCCGTGCGCAATCAAAAGCCGATCAAACCGCTGCCGAAGCGCAAACTGAACGAGAAAGTGCCGCTGTTCGACTGCTTTACCGCGCCTTGCACGCACGGCTGCCCGATCGGACAGGACATTCCGCAGTACGTGGAGCTGGTCGGGCAGGGAAAATACGCCGAAGCGCTGCGGGTCATTCTGGATAAAAATCCGCTTCCGTTCATCACGGGAACGATCTGTCCGCATCACTGTGCGGAAAAATGTACGCGCAACTTCTATGAGGAGGCGATCCGTATCCGCCGCGTCAAGCTGACGGCGGCGCAGAACGGATTTGCGGAGCTTTTGCAGCGGATCGCACCGCCGGGGCACAAGATTGCGCTGAAAGTCGCCGTGATCGGCGGCGGTCCCGCCGGCATGGCGGCGGCTTACTTCCTTGCGCGCAGAGGCGCCGCGGTCACGCTGTTTGAAAAGCGGGAGCAGCTCGGCGGCATCGTTCGCTATGTGATCCCGTCGTTCCGGATCGAAAACGAGTGCATCGACAACGATGCAAAGCTGCTCGACCGGATCGGCGTAGAGGTGCGGAAGAACACGCCTGCGCCGTCGGCGGGCGCGCTGTTTGCGGCGGGTTATGAGAAGATCATTTACGCGATCGGCGCATGGGCCGAGGGACGGATGCGGCTCGAGCAGGGCGAAGCGCAGAACGTGATCTCATTCCTGGAAAAGGCCAAGGCGGGAACGCTCGGTCCGATCGGTGAGAACGTGATCGTGATCGGCGGCGGTAACACGGCGATGGACGCCGCGCGGGTCGCCAAGCGCACCGGGGGCGTCAAGCACGTGATGCTCGTCTACCGCCGGACCGCCCGCTATATGCCGGCGGATGAGGAGGAGCTGCAGCTTGCCAGGGAGGACGGCGTCGAATTCATGGAGCTGCTGAGTCCGGTCGCTTTTAGGGACGGAAAGCTGCTGTGCCGCAAGATGGCGCTCGGCGCGCCGGATGCGTCGGGACGCCGTAGTCCGGTCGAAACGGAGGAGATGGTTACGCTGCCGTGTGATACGCTGATCGCGGCGGTCGGCGAAAAGATCGAAACGGACGTGTTTACGGCAAACGGCATTGCGGTGAACGCGCGCGGCAGGGTCGAAACGGATGCGAACCTGGAAACCTCTCGCAAGAACGTCTATGTGATCGGCGACTGCAACCGCGGCCCGGCGACCGTCGTTGAGGGCATCGCCGACGCTGCAAAGGCGGTCGAAGCGATCGTAGGAAAGCATGCACGCCGGATCGGCGCAAATGCGGCCGTTTCGGAGCAAAGCTGCATCGAAAAACAGGGCGTTTTGCGGGATTACAAAAATGCACAGTCCGAGCATACACGCTGCCTGAACTGCGGAACCGTATGCGAATGCTGCGTACAGGTCTGTCCGAACCGCGCAAACGTCGCGATCGCGGTTCCGGGATTTGCACATCCGCAGATTCTGCACATCGACCGGATGTGCAATGAGTGCGGCAACTGCCTCGTGTTCTGCCCGTACGACAGCCGTCCGTATCGGGAAAAGTGGACGCTGTTTGCCACGGAAAATGAGTTCGACGGCTCGACCAACGACGGCTGGTACCCGAAAGAGGGCGGCTATAAGGTTCGTTTGTTCGGCGAGGTTCGCTTTGCAGAGACGCTTTCGGCTCTGCCGGACGGCGTGCGGGCGTTCATCGGGACCGTAGAAAAGGAGTATCCGTATCTGCTCGGATAACTGGGAGGAGCTATGGCGGAGTTTTACGTCAACGGCGCGATGGTTCAGGCGCCGGATCAAAAAAAACTGATCCGATATTTACGCGACGATCTGCACCTGTTCAGCGTCAAGAACGGGTGCAGCGAAGGCGCGTGCGGAACCTGCACGGTTCTGATCGACGGAAAACCGACCAAGTGCTGCGTACAGACGGCGGCGCGCGTCGCGGGCAAGCATATCATCACCTGCGAAGGCCTGACGCCGCGGGAGCAGGAGGTCTATGCCTACGCGTTTTCGGAGGCCGGCGCGGTGCAGTGCGGATTCTGCACGCCGGGCATGGTCATGTCCGCAAAGGGACTTTTAGACCGGATTCCCGACCCGACCGAAGCGGAGGTGCGCGACGCGATTAAAAACAACATCTGCCGCTGCACGGGCTATCAAAAGATCGTTGAGGCGATCCTGTCAGCCGGCAGGATCTTCCGCGAAGGGCTCGCCGTTCCGGCGTGTACGCTAAAGGGCGCGATCGGCGATGCGCTGCCGCGCGTAGATGCGCCGGCAAAGACGCTCGGCACCGCAAAATACTGCGACGATCTGTATCTGGACGGTATGCTGTACGGCGTTGCGCTGCGCAGCGCCTATCCGCGGGCGAAGGTGCTGTCGATCGACACTGCCGAAGCGGAGCGGATGGAAGGCGTCGCCTGTGTGCTGACCGCAAAGGACATTCCGGGAAAGCAGAAGATCGGCCATCTCAAACAGGATTACGACGTGATGATCCCGGTCGGCGGCATTACGCACTTTCTCGGCGACGCGATCGCGCTGGTTGCGGCGGACACGAACGAGCACGCGCGCGCGGCTGTCGCGGCGGTTCATGTGGAATACGAACCGTTGCCCGGCGTCTTCGATATGAGGGAAGGGCTGAAGGACGAGGTATTGGTTCACGCGTCGAACGGGACGAACGTGCTGGCGCATGAGCATCTTGTGCGCGGCCATGCCAAAGAGAAGATCGCAAACAGCAGGTACGTTGTTACGAATCATTATTCCGTTCCGCCGACCGAGCACGCCTTTTTGGAACCGGAGTGCGCGGTGGCGATGCCGGAGGGCGGCGGCGTCCGCATTTACAGCGGCGATCAGGGTATTTATCAGACACAGAAGGAGTGCGCGGCCATGCTCGGCCTTGCGCCGGAGCAGGTGCGCGTCACGGCAATGATGGTCGGCGGCGGGTTCGGCGGCAAGGAGGACATGAGCGTGCAGCATCACGCGGCGCTGCTCGCCTACCATACGAAGCGTCCGGTCAAGGTGACGTTTACGCGCGCCGAAAGCATTCTGATCCACCCGAAGCGCCATGCGATGGAGATGGAGTTCACGACCGCCTGCGATGAAAACGGCTATCTGACCGCGATGCAGGCCGTGATCGTTTCCGATACCGGCGCGTATGCGTCGCTCGGCGGGCCGGTGTTGCAGCGCGCCTGCACGCATGCGGCAGGGCCGTACAACTATCAGGACATCGACATCGACGGCAAGGCGATCTATACCAACAATCCGCCGGCCGGCGCGTTCCGCGGGTTCGGGGTCACGCAGAGCTGCTTTGCGACCGAGTGCAACCTCGATCAGCTCGCGGAGATGGTCGGCATCACGCCGTTTGAGATCCGCTACCGCAACGCGATCCGACCCGGACAGGTGCTGCCGAACGGGCAGATCGCGGACGAAACGACGGCGCTCGTCGAAACGCTCGACGCGGCGCGCCCGATCCTCGAACGGAATCCCAAGGCGGGCATCGCGTGTGCGATGAAGAACGCCGGTCTCGGCGTCGGCGTGCCGGATACCGGCCGCTGCCGGATCGAGATCGAGGGCGGCAAGGTGCATCTGCATTCCGCCGCGGCGTGTATCGGGCAGGGCATGGGTACGGTACAGGTGCAAATGGTCTGTCAGACGCTCGGCGTCACGCCCGATCAGGTCGTGTATCACGAGCCGGACACCGCTCTTTCTCCGAATGCCGGCGTCACGACGGCGTCCCGGCAGACGCTGTTTACCGGCGAGGCGACCGTGCGCGCGGCGAAGATGGTCCGCGAGGCGGCCGAACAGGCAGGCGGCATCGCTGCGCTGGAGGGACGGTCGTTCCTCGGCGAATACACCGGCGTGACCGACCGGATGGGTTCCGACAAGCCGAATCCGGTTTCGCACATCGCGTACGGGTACGCAACGCACGTGGTGGAACTGGACGACGACGGCAGAATCGCGCGCGTGACGGCGATTCACGATGTCGGGCGCGCGGTCAATCCGCGGGCGGTCGAAGGCCAGATCGAGGGCGGCGTCGTCATGGGACTTGGCTATGCGCTGACCGAGGACTTCCCGCTCAAAGAGGGCAAACCGCTCGGCAAGTACGGCACGATCGGGCTGTGGAAGGCGCATCAGGCGCCTCCGATCGACAGCCGGATTGTCGGGAAGGCCGGCATGGAGAACCTCGCGTACGGTGCAAAGGGCATCGGTGAGATCGCGACGATCCCGACCGCTCCGGCGGTGCAGAATGCGTACTACAACCGCGACGGCATTTTCCGGACCAAACTCCCGCTTGAAGGAACGCCGTATTCCAAAAAGAAATAATAATCCGTAAAAGCAAAGGACCGTTCTGTGGGGAACGGTCCTCTTCTATGGGAACGGAATCGACTGATCAGGCCGGATCCGGAAAAATAACGCTGATGTCGTTTTGCTCCGAAACGGTTCCGGCGGGCACGGTCAGCACGATGTGCCATTCGGCCATATCACAGGTGCCGACCTCGGGAACGTGCCGCAGAACGGGAACAATCAGGCTGCCGCTATCGAGCGCCACCTCGGAAACCGTGTGGGACACGGACCCGCTGCCCTCCTCGAGGACGATCAGCACGAGTTCGTTTGCTGCAAAAAAGGTATCGTCACAGCCTTTGAGCGCGTCGGCCATGCCGGACTCGGTTATGTAGTACGTTTCGGAGGCGGCGTGCAGATATTGCGTTAGCTCGGCAGCGGAGCGGATTACATAGGTCTGCGGAAACTGCGCGCCGTCCCGGTATCCGTTCGTGCGGAAAACCTGTGCCGAAAAATCGACGGCAAGCGGCTTCTCCTCCGCGGATTCGCCGTCCACGCGGAACGCATAGCAGGAGTCGCCGTGCGAATCGCCCTCCCAGTACGCATGCACCTCGTAGATCGCGCTGACGCGGGTGTCCAGCGCGACGATGCAGGCTTCGATCGGTTCGGACGAGACGGCGGGGGTCAGGCGGGTCACTTTCGCAGAAAAGGCATTCGGCTCTCCGGCCTCTGCCCGGCCTGCATAGCGGAGGTCCCAGCCACGGACCGTAATGCTTTTCAGACTTCCGCTCGGCGCGGAAAAGGACAGCGTCAGCGAATCGGCATCTCCGATCGGAAGCGGTTCTAAAAGATCGAGCATATCCAGCGGATGCATTCCGCAGGCGTCGACGCCGGTGTCGGTGCCGTCGCCGTTCGGATAGGTCCACGAATAGCTGCCCATTGTCGCAGCAATGGATTGTTCGCCGGCAAGGACGCGCAGCTTCGGCGGTTTGGTCCGGATATCCGGCTCGTAGGTCAGCGGCGCGCTGGCCTGACCGGACGTCGGAGCGCCGCCAAGATCGATCGGCGCGGTGATCGTTTCATTTTTCGGCGCACACGCACAGAACAGCAGTGCGGCAAGAAGGATGAAAAAGCGTTTCATAGCGGTGTTCTCCTTGGTTCTTTGCCAATAATACCGGACAAAGCGCAAAAAGGTTGCAAAAATGTGGGGAGATCCGTTTTTTCGGAAAAACCGTTTGACACGGTTCCGGCGGGAAGCTATAATAAAAGACGCGGAATGATCCGACACTTTTCAAAGGCAGGTGACATCCATGGACGCAGGCAGTAGCGGGAATCCTCTTTTATGTCCCTTCGAGCGCAGCCTTGCACGGATGCTTTCACCTGTTTGGTTCTTCGCCTGAACAGCTGAATTCACTCGCGTAAGATCGGCACGAAGCGGCGGCTTCGCGCTTTTTGCGTTTCCGGGAATCGATCCAATTCGTTTTTTGCGGGGTAAACGCCATGACCGACCTGACCGAAACCGTTCGTTCGCTTGTTTCGAACAAGCGCTTTTCCACCCTAAGGGATCTCTTTGCCACGATGAACGCGGCGGATATCGCTCCGATCCTCAGCGATCAGAAGGAGAGCGACCTTCCGCTGCTGTTTCGCTTGCTCTCGACCGAGACGGCGGCCGAAACGTTCGTCGAGATGAGCCCGGCAGAGCAGGAGGTTCTGATCCGGGGCTTTTCCGATACCGAACTGAAAGCCGTCCTTGACGAGCTGTTCCTGGACGACGCCGTTGACATCATCGAGGAGATGCCGGGTATTTTAGTGCCGCGTATCTTAAAGGCCGCAGATCCCGAATCGCGCAACCTGATCAATGAACTTTTGAAGTATCCGGAGGACTCCGCGGGCAGCATCATGACGCCGGAGTTCGTCTCGCTGTCCCCGCAGGAGACGGTCGAGGAGGCGATCGGAGAGATTCGCCGCACCGGACTGGATAAGGAAACGATCAACGTCTGCTATGTGGCGCGCGCCGACCGAACGCTCGTCGGATCGGTTACGATCCGGCGGATTCTGCTGTCCGAGCCGGATCAGCGCATCGGCGAGATTGCGGACACGAACGTGATCACCTGTCAGACGACCGACGACCAGGAGACCGTCGCGCAGATGCTCTCGAAGTACGACTTGATCGCCATGCCGGTTGTGGACAACGAGAAGCACATCGTCGGTATCGTTACGATCGACGACGCCATCGACGTTCTGCAGGAGGAGAACACCGAGGATATTGAAAAGATGGCTGCTATTACGCCGTCTGACCGCCCGTACCTCGAGACGACGGTTTCGAGCCTGTTTCTGCACCGCATTCCATGGCTGCTGCTGTTAATGATTACCTCCACCCTGACCGAGTTGATCATCAGCCATTTTACAGACAAGCTGAGCTTTTTCGGCCCGATCGCAAGCGCGATGCTGATCGCCTGCATCCCGATGCTGATGGATACCGGCGGCAACGCGGGCGGGCAGAGCTCCGCAACCGTGATCCGCGGACTTTCGCTCGGCGAGATCGAGTTCTCCGATTTCTTCCGCGTGATCGGCAAGGAACTGATCGTCGCGGTGATGAGCGGCGCGGTTCTTGCCATCGTGAACTTTGCGAAAATGATCCTCGTCAACGTGATCCTGTATCATTACAGCGGACCCGATTTAGTCACCTACATAGTCGCTTCGATCACAATCTCGCTCGCAATCCTTTTGACGATCCTTGTCGCGAAGTTCTCGGGCAGCATGCTGCCGATGCTTGCCAAGAAGATCGGCTTCGACCCGGCGGTCATGGCGGCGCCGTTCATCACGACGATGATCGACGTGACCTCGCTGCTGCTGCTGTTCGGCCTTGCGAACCTGATCCTGCAGCGCCTGTAAAAAGAAGAACGAAGCGGAGCTGCCCAAGAGCAGCTTCTTGTTTTTGCCAACAATCGACGGAACAGGTATTGACAAACCCCAATCGTGGTGGTATTATCATGATGATATCAAAAAGATATCACAAAGCTTGGGGAGGACAATACCATGAAAGAAATCGAACTGAAGAACCGCAAAAACGGCATGCTCGTCATGCTTGTGACGATCGTGCTGTATGTGCTCGCCGTCGTCGGCATGATCTTCGGCGGGCGGAAGATGGATGCGGGCGGCAATCCGCTGCTGTTCGCTGTCAGCTTCATCTGGCTGTTCATCGGATGGATTCCGCTTCCCGGTCTGAAAGTTTTGAAGCCCCAGGAAGCGCTTGTTTTGACCCTGTTCGGCAAGTATATCGGCACGCTGAAGGGCGAGGGATTCTATTTTGTGAACCCGTTCTGCTCGGCGGTGAACCCGGCTGCCAAGACGAAGCTGAGCCAGAGCGGCGACGTTTCGACGGTGCATATGATCGCGGAGGCCGGCAAGAATGCACAGTCGGCCGAGCTTGCCAATAAGAAGCTGTCGCTCAAGATTATGACGCTGTCGAACAACCGGCAGAAGATCAACGACTGCCTCGGCAATCCGATCGAGATCGGCATCGCGGTCACGTGGCGTATCGTGGACACGGCAAAAGCGGTGTTCAACGTGGACAACTATAAGGAATATCTGTCGCTCCAGTGCGACGCGGCGCTGCGAAATGTGGTCCGGCTGTACCCTTACGATGTCGCGCCGAACGTGGATACAACCGGCGACGGTGTGGCGGACGACGGCAGCCTCCGCGGCTCGAGCGAGATTGTTGCAGGCAGGATCCGCGAGGAGATCCAGGCGCGCGTGCAGGAAGCCGGCATCGAGATTGTCGAAGCGCGCATCACGTATCTTGCCTATGCGCCGGAGATCGCGGCGGTCATGTTGCAGCGGCAGCAGGCTTCGGCTATCATCGACGCGCGAAAGATGATCGTAGACGGCGCGGTCGGCATGGTGGAGATGGCGCTCGATCGCCTGAACGAGAAGGGTACCGTTGTGCTCGACGAGGAGCGCAAAGCGGCGATGGTCTCGAATCTGCTGGTCGTGCTTTGCGGCAACCACGATGCGCAGCCGGTGGTCAATTCGGGCAGCCTGTACTGATGCGCGGCACCGGTTCGGAGGAGACCCGGCATGAACGAATCGACAAAGAAACAAGTCCCTTTGCGGCTGTCGCCTCGTTTGTATGAGGCGATCGCTGCATGGGCGGAGGATGATTTCCGCTCGGTCAACGGGCAGATCGAATACCTGCTGACCGAGTGTGTGAAGCAGCGCAAAAAGAACGGCCGCTACGTTTCGACCGAACTGGACGCGCCGCTCGACGTTGCGCTGCCAATCGATACGCGCAGCAAACAGGACGAATAAGGAGGGAAGAGAACGGAATGGAGCAACTGACGAACCAGGCGGTGCAGCCTGTCGAAACGAAAACAATCGAGATGAAGCGCGCATACAACCGGGGCGGACTCGGTCTCGGCGCGCTGTATCTGATCTTTCAGCAGATCGGATCGGTCTTTCTGATCATCGCCGCGGTGATCGGCGCGATGATAGCGATCGTGCCGAATATCGATCGGTTTTCCGGCTTTGCCGGGGACATGGAAGGCATTCTCGAACTTTTACGGGTATCGAACGTCATGCCGTGGATCGTGGCGGCGTATGTGATCGGCATGGTCGTCGGCATGATCGTCGGCTTGCTTGTCATGCGCAGGATTCTGACCAAGCGCGTCCCGATCGAGCGGAAAAACCTCGGCTTTGGCGAGTTCCTGTGCATCGCACTGATCGCGTACGGCATCTGGGGCGTCGGCGCGGTGATCGGCAATCTGCCGTCGTTCTTCGGTGTGACCGAATCGAACGGTCTTGACGAGCTGCTGAACGGCTTGAAGCAGCAGGCTTGGCCGATGTATCTGTATGTGTGTGTCGGCGCGCCGGTGTTTGAGGAACTGGCCTGCCGGAAGCTGCT
>CADAQS010000004.1 GCA_902790115.1 uncultured Eubacteriales bacterium
CAAAGCCCGGCAGAATCAGCTTGAACGTCGAATTGGAAAGCGGGAGCACCTGCGTCAGCGGGAACAGCACCAGAATGAACGCAATCAGCAGCCAGTTTTTCGGATGCAGCGCTCTGCGGCACGCCCTGAGTCCCGCCCTGAGCATGCCGGTCAGGTTGGTGTCGCGACCGACCTGTCCCATCGAGAACGCATGCAAAAGTCCCGCGATCTCAAACAGGGAAAGGAACATGATGATCACGGCAAACACCAGCATCACGAGAATCGACGCCGGATGCAGAAACACCTCTTTCAGATTGACCGGCGCAATAAACGTCTGCCCGCTGACCTTCATCATCAGTTCCAGCATCCAGTTCTTCAGCAGAAATGTTGCGGTCGTTATGAACAGCGAGCACAGCAGAATGAACAGCATCACTTCTTTAAAGTTCTGCCGGAACAGGATCCAGATGTTCGATAAAAACAATTGGAAGTCTCTGAAAAACGTGCGGATCCGGTTCTTCCATGTGTTCGGTTGAAATCCCCAGAGCAGGGGTGCTTTCTTCTTTTCCATTTGTCACCCAGTTTTATGATCCGGATCTTTCCGAATACGTTCTGTTCAGATCTTCGCGGTGACCGGGAACGCAAAACACGTATCGGGGTACGGCTCGTCCTTCAGGCAGAAGTGCCACCACTCGCAGTCGAGCGGAACAAAGCCGTTCCGCACCATGACCTTCTGCAGCAGCATCCGGTTTTCGTACTGCTCCTGCGAGATCCCGCGAAAGGACGGATGGGACACCTCGCTGAACAGGTCAAACGGACTTCCCATATCGACTTCTTTGCCCGTTTTCATATCCAGCAGTGTCACATCGATCGCGCTGCCGCGGCTGTGCGAAGATTGCTTTGCAATATAGCCTTTCAAAAACAGCTCCTGCTTTTCGAGGTCCGGGTAGAAATACGGCTTCATGCGGATGTCCGTATCCTCGATCCCCCACAGTACGAACTGCCTGACCGCACAGGCGGGACGGTAAGCGTCGAAGACTTTCAGCCGGTACCCCTGCACGAACAGTTCGTTGCTGACGGCTTTCAGCATGCGGGCGGCCTCGACGGTCAACAGCGCGCACGGCGCTTCGTATCCGTCGATGCGTTCGCCGATAAAGTTATAGGTAGAATAGTACCGGATCTCCTGCACGATATGCGGCACATAGTCCGCCAGCACGACAAATCCGGAGGCGTCCATCGTCGGATCGTTTGCATGATGCGCTTTCATCGGCTGCCTCCCCGCTGTTCTTGGGTTTATGCCGCAGGCTGAACCTGCTCCGATTCGGCATCCGTCGCCGGTTCCGCCGTCGGTTCGGCTTCGGTCAGCGCCGGTACGGATACGCTGTTGATCGGGAACGTAAAATACGTATCCGGATACGGCTCGTCGGCAAGCGTGAAGTGCCACCACTCCTCCTCGAGCGGAACAAAGCCGTGCCGCAGCATGACTTCGCGCAGAAGCATGCGGTTCGCGTACTGCTGCGTCGTGATATCCAGATAATCAGGATGAGAGAGCTCGCCGAAATAATCGAACGTACCGCCCATGTCGACTTCCTTCTCGGTCGCCATGTCGAACAGCGTCAAATCGACCGTACTGCCGCGGCTGTGACCGGAATGCTCGGCAATATAGCCCTGCGGGAACAGGACGCTCTTGTCAAGCTCCGGATAGAAGTAGTCCTTCATCCGCGTATCGTCGGGATCGAGCGCCCAGTTCATAAAGTGCGTGACCGCCATCTGCGGACGGTACGCGTCGAACACCTTGAGCCGGTAGCCCATTGTCAGCAGTTCGTCGCTGACTTCCTTCAGCGCGGCCGCCGCTTCCTTTGTCAAAAGCGCAAGCGGTTCCTCATACCCGTCGATGCGCTCGCCGACGAAATTATAGGTGGAATAGTAGCGGATCTCCAGAATCGCGTCCGGTACGGCTTCACTGAGAAGCACAAAGTCCGAGCTGTCGTCGGAAAGCACGACCGGCTCCGGCTCGTGCGCCTTCTGCCATGCGGCAAGTGCGGCTTCGAGTTCGGGATTTTGCACTGCTTCATGCTTCGTCACGCCTTCGCCGTAGATCGTCGTCCAATCGTTCTTCATCGAGATCGGAACCCAGTCGAACTCCTCGCACAGCGCATACATCTTGTCTGCCTTTGCAACGTTTCCGTTTTCTCGCTCGACATCGTCACAGCAGAGCATGAACGCAAGGCTCTTATACGGATTGTTGCTCGTGGCATACTCGGCCATGCTGCTGTCGCCGGTGCTGTTGCCGAACGACAGAACAGGCTGCACGCCGATCTCCTGCGCGATCACGGCGACCTTATTCATCTTGAGATTCTTGATCAAAAAGTCACCGCCGAGGATCAGTTCGTCCTGATCGTTGAACACATAGGTCAGGCCGTCCTCGCCGTTCTGCTTTCGCGTGACAATCGTTTCGTCCGAACCGATGATCTGTCCCATCGGGAGGCCGAGCGGCGAATTGTCTGCGATGCCGCGCACGATCAGCCGGTCCGTCCCGCTGACGACGTAGATCGTAAAGTCGTTCGCCTTGAGGTATTCCACGACTTCGAGCATCGGCTTATACCAGCCGTCGCCGCGGAGCATGCCGTCATAGCTCGGCATCGGGAGTTTTTTGAACGCCTGAATATAAGCGTTGAACTCGCCGAGCGTCATGCCCGCAAACGACGAAGCGATGCACTTGCCGTGATCGACCTCGAGGCCCTTGAACGATGCGCCGGTCAGGTTCTGCTCGACGATCTTCATCGCGGTCTCGCGTTCATAGTCGCTCGCCTTGTCGATATAATCCGGATCCTCAAGCACGCGATGCACGAGCAGCGTATAATCGAAATAGTTCGGATCGGTCTCGCAGAACAGCGTGCCGTCCAGATCGAACACCGCGATGCGATTCTCGACCGGAATGAAGTCCGCATTGTTCTCGTCCGTGACCGCTTCGATATACGCGATCAGCTTGTTCTTCGCGCGCGCGTCCGTCGTCCAAAGCGACAGCATCTGTTCACCCGTCAAAGGTTCCGGCTCCTCCGGCATGGCCGCGGCGGGATCGTTTGCCACGTCCTGTGGCTCCGCCTGTTCCGATCCTTCCGGCAAGGCAGCCTTATCCGTTCCGGAGGGCAGCGTTGCAGGATCCGGCTCCGCAGTCTGCATCGCCGAATACGTTTCGATGGCCTTTACCTTTGCCGCCACGCACCGGACGCCGAGCGCGATCGCGCCGATCGTGCAGAGGAGCGCCAGCAGACAGAGTGCGACAATCGCGATAATTCTCCATACCTTGAGAGCTTTTTGCTGTTTTTCCATACGATTCCTTTCCAAATCTGCCATATCGGCAAAGCTATTTTTCATGTGAAGGATCGGATGCCATGTCACCCGTTTTGTTCCGCATCTTGCGATCGGAAATCTGTTCAAACCATCTTACAGTGTTTCACCGGTGTGCGCCGCGGCGATTGCGCGGTACAGTTCCGCATCGGTTGCCTGCACGTACGGGTTCACATAGAAGATTCCGAGGATGCCGCACGTCAGAGCGGACAGCAGTTCCCAGCCGATAAACGACAGGTCCAGCACGAACGCCTTCCATTTGTTGCCCTTCATCCACTGACGCGAGACCGTAATCGCCTTCGTGCCCTTCCAATCCGGATGCTCGGCGAGCAAATACGGAACCAGCCGGTACGAATAGCTCTTGATGATTCCGGGAACGATCAGCAGCAGGAACCACAAGCCAAGGAACAAATCCATCAGGAGCATCGTCCCGACGGTGCTGCCCCAGCCGCGCTTGAAGCCGCGTCCGAGTTCATCCATCTCTGCATGGGCTGCAGTATTCTTTGCAAAGAAGCTGCGGCAGCCGACCTGCAGCGGATTCAGCACCAGGATGGTCAATACAAGCGTCACAAGAGATCCGCCGAGCACCGCAGCGAACACCGCCGTCCGCACCGCGGGCGCGGCTGCGGTTTCCATCGCGCCGATCAGCTGATCGAGCGTTTCGTTTCCGGTCGCTTCCGAGTAGGTGCCTTGCTTCGTATCCTGCCGGATCTCCTGACTTGCAGAGCTGCCCGCGGTGCCTGCCCCGACGCCGAGAATGGCCGCCAAAATCACCGCGACCAGCACGCTTCTCCAATAGTTCCGGCGAAATGCCGCCTTACCGTTTGCCTTCAGTTCCTGTCTGTTCCACATATTTTTTCCCTTCCTGTTCTTTCAGCTTTTATGCATTCCGTCGAGAAACGCGTTCCAGATTGCAAAGCCCTCGTCCTTATGCGCTTCCCGGACATAGACATGAAAATATATGACCGTCTTTCCGTCCTTTACGACATACGTTTCGCCGGTCATGCCGACGCTCTGCGCCGTATAGGTATAGCGATACCCTTCCGCATGCAAGCCGTCGATCTTTCGGGTGACGAATTGCTCCCGCCGGTAGCCGTTGCTTTGCATCAGCCGCGCAATCTGCTTTTCGGCGTTTTTCGCAAGATCACTCGTCGACAGCAGCAGCGCCGAAAACGCGTTGATCGTCTGCGCGCCGACGGAAATCAGAATATGCCGTTTTGGATCGGACAGGCAGACGCCTTCGCCCTCCGCTGCAAAGTGCAGCGCACTGCGCTCGCTCTCGCTCATCTCATGGAATCCGTCCAAAATCGGGATCTGCCAGGATGCAATCGTTGTTGTCATGTTCTTTTCTTCCTTCATTCTTGTTTTGGAGGTTCCCACACAAACAGACCCTCCGCCGCGGCAAGGCGCTCCGCCATGGCGCGCAGCCGTTCGGACGGGTGATAAAGCGTCATATTGACATCGTCCGCGCATAGCCGCAGCAGCGCGTCCTGCGTGGGAAACAGGACGTCGACGCACCGGTTCGGGTGTTCGATGCAGTCCGTAACCTCCGCCGCAAACCGGTCGGGTTTGGGATTGTGTTCCCACGCCTTGTCCGGGAGGATGCGCACGGCAAGGTCAAAATAGCAGTTCAGCTTCAGCACCAACCGCACAAACCGTCTGTACAGCTCCGTCTTCTTCGAAGGCTCCTGCATCCACCGCTCCACAGCAAAGTACTGTCCTTCGCCGTCCGCCGGAACCTGCTCTGGCAGCGGGTCGATCAGCACATAGCTTTCCTCCAGCAACCGCTCAACTTGATCGTCTCGATTCTGTTCCATTTTGTCCCTTTCCTCCGGTGCTGAAACCGTGTCCAAACAGACGGAACTGCTCAATCCATGTACATCGGGTCGCCGACGTTCGAATAGGTCACGGACTTGACGGTCAGCGGCTGAATTGCTTCATAATCGTAGAAATCCTCGGAATCTTCCAGTTTGCCGTCAAAGATTACCGTGTAATTGAACAAGCCCTTGTTCATCCAGAACTCCATCGTGTCGAGGTTGTAGCCGCTGATGTTCCAACCGTCGTCAAGCAGCTCCTTGCCGGTCTTGCCGACGAGCTTGTCGAGCTCCTCCTGCGGCGGAATCTGCGCGGTCAGGTTTTCGATCCGGTCGATCGGAATCGGCGCAAGCAGAGCCGCCTGCTTTTCATCGTGCTCCGGATCCTCCCAGTCGAGTCCGAAAAGCTGCTCCGACAGTTCTTCGGTCAGGGAAGCGATCGCCCGATAGCTCACGCCGTCCTGTTCAAACACCTCCACATAATAACTGTCATCATATTCCCACTGTTCATGGCTGATCTTCTGATCGGCCTGAAGCTCGCCGATCGTTGCATAGGACGGAGCCGTCTCCGTTTCTGCGGCGTTCTGCGCGTTTGCCGTGCCAACGGCTTTTTGACAGCCGACCGATGCAAGCAGCAAAAGAACGGCAAGCAGCGTGATAAGTGTTATTCTGAATTTCATATTCTTTTCTCCTTTTTCTGTTTTGATCGACTTGCCGCGCGGCAAGCGCATACGAAACTTGTTTCGGGTTTGTTCGGATCAGAACCGTTTGATCGTTGTCAGCACGTTCTGTCCGTTTTCATAGGCATACGAAACGTCGTCCATCATCTTTTTGACAAGAAAGATTCCGAGTCCGCCGATGCTGCGCTCCTCTGCCGAAAGCGTCGTATCGGGGTCTCCGTTTGCAAGCGGGTTAAACGGTTTTCCGCCGTCGAAAAAGGTCAGCCGCACACCCGCAGAATCTTCGAGCGGTTCGACGCGCACGGTCGCCGTACCGGTTTGAGGCGCGTAGGCATACTGCGCAATATTGGTAAACACTTCGTCGACCACAAGGTCGATTTGCATCTGCGTTTTCATCGGGCAATCGAATTCTTCAAGCGCGGCGTTCACAAATTCGGTCGCGGCTTCGATATTCTGCACCGTTGCTTCAAGCGTCAGTTCTTTCATCACCGGACTCCTTTCCGATATACTGCATGCACAGCATGGTCAAATCGTCAAACTGGTCGGCATTCTGTACAAAATCATCCACAGCCTCGCGGACATTTTTCAGCACATCCATCGGCGATGCTTCCGGCTGCCGGTTCAGCGCTTCAAGCATGCGATCCATGCCGAGCAGTTCACTGTTTGCGTTATTCGCTTCCGGAACGCCGTCGGTGTAAACGAACACCTTGGATCCGGGCTCGAGCTGCACCTCATATTCCCGATACTTCACGCCCTCCATGCCGCCGATCACAAAACCGTGGCGGTCCTTGAACAGCTCAAAACGCCCGTTCGCTTGCTTGAAGACCGGATACTCATGTCCGGCGTTGGCAGCGGTCAGCTTGCCGGTGGTCAGATCCAGAATGCCTACCCACGCCGTCACAAACATCTGCGCCTCGTTGTTGGAACAGATTGCCTCGTTAGCTTTGGTCAGAATCTCTGCCGGCGACTTGCCGAGCATCGCAACGCTTTGCAGGATGATCTTGCTGGCCATCATGAACAGCGCGGCCGGAACGCCCTTGCCCGATACGTCCGCAATCACCATGCCCAGATGGTCGTGATCGATCAGGAAATAGTCGTAAAAGTCGCCGCCCACTTCCTTTGCCGGATCCATAACCGCATAGATATCGAAATCCGTCCGGTCCGGGAACGCCGGAACGATATGCGGCAGCATCGCCGCCTGTATCTGCGTTGCGAGCGACAGTTCGGTGCCGATGCGTTCCTTTTCAGCGGTCACTTTCTTAACGGTGTCCAGATATTCCACGGTCTTGTGGGAAATCATCGCAAACGACTCCGCAAGCTCCTCGACTTCATCGCCGGTGCGGAAGGCGTCTTCCATTTTGAATTCCAGATTGGTTTCGCTGAGCTGTGAAATCCGCTTTGTGATCGTGTTCAGCGGCGCAACGATCCGTTTGCTCAGAAGCAGCGCGCCGGTCAGCATCAGCGCTGCGACAACGACCAGAAGCACGATGACCGTCGTGCGGGAATGGCCGGTACTTTCCCGGTAAGCGGAGGTCGTTTCCTTCTGAATCTGCTCATAGCTTTGCCGGAGCATCGCCGCGGGCTGCCCGACCGCTTCCTGGCTGCACACCGAAATCAGCGCCCAACCGACCGTTTCCATCGGGACGCCGATCATGTAATATCCGCCATCCTCCAGTTCAACCGGCTGCAAAGACGTCTGCTGCTGCATGGCCTCGGTCACCAGCGCAGCCAGCGCGGCATTCCCGTTCGTCCGCAGGTCCTGCGCTTCGCTTGCCGGCGCAACGCGGAACACGCCGGTCTCCTGCGGAGAGAACACCACATGCCCGTTGCGGTTGATGACGCAGATATAGCTCCCGTTTTCGGAAGAGGAGCGGACGTAATCCTGCATGGAAGTGAGGAACAGATCGGAGCCGACGACGGCCGCAAGCTGATCCTGTACATAGACCGGCATTGCGCATACGATGCCGACATCTCCCGTGAAGGCATCGAGTTCCACATCGGTAAAGATCAACTCGCCCTTTTCAACCGCCTGCAGATACCACGGGCGGGTACGCGGATCATACCCTATCGGATTGCCCGATGCATCGAATTTTGTCGCGCTCCGGTCGTCCGTCACAAGGAACGCGCCGTCCGGCAGAGCGATAAAGCAGGAATTGGTTTCCGCCGATGCGCCGAACAGCGAAACCATCATATCCGACAGGTTGGCGATCAGTCCCAGCCGATCCGCCAGCGCAGGATCGCTGCCGTCCGTGCCGTCCGCCAGGATCAGCTGCGCCGTGACCTGTCCGTCCTTTGCCGGATCCGGTCCGGCATAGGCCATCCGGGGATAGGATGCGGGATCGGACAACAGCTTTCCGGCATAGTCGCCCATCATCTGCACCCGAACCTTCAGCCCGTGGAACAGCTCATCGGAAATGTATGCCTGCAGCGCAGTTGCGCGGCCCATGGACTGATCCACAACAGAATCCATGACCGTCCCGGTGATTTCCTCGATGGAGGTCTGCTGTTTTTCGCTGGATTCTGCCGCCAGTTTTGACAGCATCCTGCTGTGGTATGCGGAAACGGTCAGATATGCGGCTGTCAGCAGAATGACGGTGGCCAGAATCAGGTTGAATACCTTGTTCTGAATGCCGCCGATCACAAAGTTTTTAAAGCGCTTCATATTCAGCTTCCTCCATGCAAAACCCTTCAAGGCCTACGCCTTGAAGGGTCGGCAAAGCGATTATTGTTATTCGATCGTCAGAAAATCGGTAAAGCCCGTGACCTCAAAGACCTCCATGATCATCTCGTTGACATGAGTGACCTTCATGCTTCCCTGTTTGTGCATCGTCTTCTGTGCGCCGAGCAGGACGCGCAAACCTGCAGAAGAGATATAATCGAGCTTCGTAAAGTCAAAGGTCAGTTCGCTGACACCGTTCAAGCCATCCTTCAGTGCCGCTTCGAGTTCCGGCGCGGTCATCGTGTCCAGTCTGCCTTCGAGTGCGATTGCAAGCGTTTCGCCGTTTTTTTCCTGATAGATTTTCATGCTGTTTTCTCCTTTCCAATAGCTCCGTTTCAGAATTGTTTCAAAACTTCCATTTCGACCTTGCCGCCGCGGACGCTGATGAAGATCCGATCGGCGAGCATGCGCAGGATTGAGCGCTCATAGCGATCCCATTCGTTATCAACCGGCGCTTCGCTCATCGGATTGCCGTTGAAATCATAATAAACGCCGTCCTCTTCCGCCGTCAGCGCGGTTTCCAGCTTATCCCGCAAGAAGCCGACAAAGCCCTTGGCCGCGGCGTTTTTGCCCTCGGTTGAAGACGAGATCAGCTGATACCGCTTGTTTGCGTCCATCTTGGTTTTGGTCGAAAGATGCAGCGTAAACGCTTTGTCTGTACTGTCGATCCAAAACGATGCAGCCATTTCCCCGGTAACGCTCCGCACAAGGCCCATCATTTCTTCGGTCAGCATCTGAAGCCGCAGCGTTTCCTTTTCATTCAGTCCGCGAAAGCGTGCGACGGATTCCGCTTCCTTCAGCGCCGTTTCCATTCCGTTCCCTTTGCTGTCAATTTGAATAACGTCAGACTTCATAGTTTCTTCTCCTTTTCAGAATGATTTTTCGATAACCATTTCCGCGCTGCCGCCATGGATAAAAATCTTCACCTCATCCGCGAGCTTTGCCGTAATGGATTTTTCCAGTTCATCCCACTTGTCGGCTTCCGTATCCTTATGCTGCTCCAGCGACGCCTTATATTCGCGCATCGACCAGCTTCCGATGACATGGTGCATCGAAACGCCCATCGGCGCGTCAAAGCTGCCGGTATCTCCGTTGATAAAGCCGTAAACATCGCCGAGCGCGCCGGCTTCCGCATCCGCTTCATCCATCTGCAGGATGATGTCGCGGAGCCGTCCCATAAAGCCTTTGGCGGCTTCGTTTTTGCCCGTCGTGGAGACTTCGAGCAGTGCTTCGCGAAGATCCGTGCTCATCCGCGTTTTCATGGAAAGATGCAGCGAAAACGCCTTCCCTTCGGCCTCGATCCAGTACCGTGCATCCTTTTCTCCGACGATCGTGCGCAGCATGCCGAAAAGCTCCTCGGCAAGCAGCCGCAGCCGCAGCGTTTCCTTTGCCGTCAGACCGCGATAGACAGCCGCTTTTTCGGTTTCGGCAAGCGCGGCTTCGATTCCTTCCCCGGTGTTCCTGATTTGAATGACATCCGTTTTCATGCTGGTTTCCTTTCTTTCGCCGTTCGCTTGACGGATCGGTTTTTTCTTCGTCCGTAAAAAGCCGTTCGGCGATCCGTGCCGCTGTGTCCGGGCATGCCGTTTTCGTAAAAGCAATCCGGTTTTGTTCGGTCAGACAGCGGCTTTACCCAGTTTCCTATTTTTTTATTGGTATCATTTTTAGTATACTCGCTGCGGCGAAAGAAAGCAAGCAAAACACGCGGAACTTACGCGAAATGTTCGTTTTTGGAGAGAAAAACCGGAGTTGCAGCACCGCGCTTCTCCTCCCGAAATTGTGCGTTTCCCGTAAACGGCGCGGCACGGCGAAGGCATCCTGCCTGCTTTTGCAGAAAACCTTCGGCAAAGAGTAAAGCCGATCCCTGAGATCGGCTTTTGAAAGTGTTTTGTTTTTTCATACGGCGGTTTCCTGTCACGGAGAACCGCCTCAGCGCGGGAATGTATCGGGTTACGGCTGCTTGCCGATGTAGGCAAGGATACCGCCGTCCACATAGAGGATCTGGCCGTTGACAAAGTCGGACGCGTCGGATGCAAGGAACAGCGCGGGACCCATGAGGTCTTCGGTGCGTCCCCAGCGGGCTGCCGGCGTCTTGGCGATGATGAACTGGTCAAACGGATGACGGCTGCCGTCCGGCTGACGCTCGCGCAGCGGCGCGGTCTGCGGCGTTTCGATATAGCCCGGTCCGATGCCGTTGCACTGGATGTTGTATTCGCCGTACTCGGAGCAGATGTTCCGGGTCAGCATCTTGAGACCGCCCTTGGCTGCCGCGTACGCGGAAACGGTCTCGCGGCCGAGTTCCGACATCATCGAGCAGATGTTGATGATCTTGCCGTGTCCCTTTTTGATCATGCCCGGAATAACTGCCTTGGAGCAGATAAACGGTGCGTTCAGGTCGACATCGACGACCTTACGGAACTCCTCTGCGCTCATATCGAGCATCGGAATTCGCTTAATGATACCGGCGTTGTTCACGAGGATATCGATCGTGCCGACTTCTTCCTCAATCTGCTTGACGAGTGCCTGTACCGCATTCTCATCGGTAACGTCGCACAGATATCCGTGCGCGTCGATCCCGGCCGCTTTGTATGCCGCAAGTCCGCTCTCCAGATGTGCCGGCGTCAGATCGTTGAACACGATCTTCGCGCCTGCAGCAGCCAGCGCGGACGCGATCGCAAAGCCGATGCCGTAGCTTGCGCCGGTGATCCAGGCGATTTTTCCTTCGAGGGAGAATTTGTTCATATCGAATGCCATATTGATTCCTCCTTATCGTTGTACGCGGCCGGTACCGTCGCCGCCCATGAGTTTTTCCACGTCGTCGATGCCGACACGGTTGAAATCTCCGATGATGCTGTGCTTGAGGCAGCTCGCCGCAACCGCGAATTCCAGAGCCTTCTGTCGGTCGTCATAATGCGTCAGACCATAGATCAGACCGCCTGCAAAGCTGTCGCCGCCGCCGACGCGATCGACGATGTCGCTGATCATATAGCGCCTGGACTCATAAAACCGCTCGCGGTCGTTGAGACATGCCGCCCAACCGTTGCTGTCCGCGCTCTTGCTCTCGCGCAGCGTGATGGCGATCATCTTCATATCCGGATAAGCCGCCAGCACCTTGTTGCCGAGCGCTCTGTACTTTTCCCGATCCAGCGAGCCGGACTCGACCACAACGTCGGTCGTGATGCCGAGCGACTTCTGAACGTCCTCTTCGTTGGCGATCGCGACGTCGACATACTTTGCAAGCTCGCCCATCACTTCGGATGCCTTCTTGCCGTACTTCCAGAGGTTTTTGCGGAAATTCAGGTCGCAGGAAACGGTGATGCCGCGCTTTTTGGCTTCTTTCACAGATTCGAGCGAAAGTTCCATCGCGCTCTCGGAGATCGCGGGCGTAATGCCCGTGATGTGGAACCAGTCTACGCCCTCGAACGCCTTGTCCCAGTCGATATCGCCGGGTTTCGCCAGCGCGATTGCCGAATAGGCGCGGTCATAAACGACCTTGGACGGCAGCTGGTTGGCGCCGCCTTCGAGATAGTAGATGCCGATTCTGCCGTCTGCGGTGCGCACGATCCTGTTCGTATCGACGCCGAACTTCCGAAGCTCCTTGACGCACTCGTCCGCAATCGCGTTCTTCGGCAGAACCGTCAGAAACGATACGTCCTGTCCGTAGTTGGCAAGCGAGACCGCAACGTTCGCTTCGCCGCCGCCGAACGTGGCTTCGAGCATCGGGCTTTGGAAAAAGCGTTCCTGTCCCGGCGCTTTCAGCCGGAGCATGATTTCACCGAAAGTCAAAAACTTCATAGCGTTCCTCCGTTATCGCGTCTGATCGATCACCGTGCGCGCCTCTTTGCACAGCGCAGTGATCTTTTCATAATTGTGCGCCGAAATGTCGGCCTTGGGGCAGACCCAGCTGCCGCCGACCGCGTGCACCACCGGTGCGGATGCAAACTCGCTGAGGTTTGCAGGGCCGACGCCGCCCGTCGGGATGAACGTCACGCCGCCGAACGGACCCGCAAGCGACTTCAGCGCGGTCAGGCCGCCGTAAACGTTCGCCGGGAAAAACTTAATCACTTTGATCCCGTGCTTTAACGCGCACATGATCTCCGTCGGGGTGACGCAGCCGGGCGTAACGGGAATCTGATTCTCGCAGCACCACGCAACGACTTCTTCGTCATAACCGGGGGCAACGATGAACTTTGCACCGGCCTCGACTGCCTTCTTGCACTGTTCGAGCGTTACGACCGTCCCGGCGCCGACGAGCATTTCGGGGACTTCGTTCGCGACGCGCCGGATCGACTCCGCCGCCGCCGCCGTACGGAACGTGATCTCCATCACGTCCACGCCGCCAGCGAGCATCGCTTTTGCGGTATCCACCGCATCGTCCGCGCTTTCGAGCACAACGACCGGCACGACGCCGCATGCTTTCATTCTTGCCAATACATCCATAGCTGCCTCCTTACCGCAATTCGGTGGGTTTCAGGTTGTCCATATCGTCGAACGCCTGGTTCTCGCCGCCCATCGCCCAGATGAACGTATAGTTCGAGGTGCCGCAGCCGGAATGAATCGACCACGACGGCGAGATCACCGCGTCGAAGTTCTGCATGACGATCGAGCGCGTCTCCTTCGGCGTGCCCATAAAGTGCATGACGATGTTGTCCTCAGGGATGTTGAAGTAGGTATAGACCTCCATGCGGCGCTCATGCGTGTGGCACGGCATCGTGTTCCAGACGCTGCCCACGTCGAGCTGCGTGAGTCCCATCGAAAGCTGGCAGGTCGGCAGCACATCCGGATGGATGAACTGATTGATGACGCGCTTGTTCGCGCCCTCGACCGAGCCGCAGGGACGCTTGTTCGCATCGGCAAACGACAGGAACGTCGTCTTGTACGCCATGTGCGCAGGCGCCGAAACGAGATAGAATTTCGCGGGATTTTGGGGATCGCAGCTCTCGAACGTTACGGTTTTCGTGCCTTTGGTAATATACAGGCAATCCTCAAAGCCGAGTGTGAACGTTTCGCCGTCGGCAGCGATTCTGCCTTCTCCGCCGAGATTGAACACGCCCGCTTCGCGGCGCTCGAGGAAATATGCGGTGCCGAAGTTGGCCCATACGTCAATGCCCTTATCGATCGGGACGATCTCATCCACGGGCATGATGCCGAGGACGACCATGCGGTCCACATGCGAATAGGTCGCCTTAACCGTGTCCTTCTCATACAGGTCCGTGATCAGAAACTCCTTCCGAAGCTCCTCGGTCGTATAGCGGCTGACGTCTTTCGGATTAGATGAATAGCGAATATCCATGATGTTTCTCCTTGCTCAGATACGTTTTTCGGTTTCGCCGTCGAACAGGTACACGTTCTCGTACGGAATCGAGAAGGTGATGTCGCTGTCGATCTCCGGCGTGTCATGCGGATCGACCTTGAGGATGGCCTTTTCCTTGTCGATATCGACGTAGACGTTCGTGTTGTCACCGAGCATTTCGGTCAGTTCCACCGAGCACGGAACGACATACGCGTTTTCCTGTTCGCCGAGCACGATGCCCTCGGGACGGAAGCCGAACACGACCTGCTTGCCTTCCCAATCCTTGACCTTGGCGCCGAGCTTCTTCGAAAGATCGTACACGACCTTGCCGAACGCGAGCTTGCCGTCCGTCACCGTGCCGCGCAGGAAGTTCATCGGCGGCTCGCCGATAAAGCCCGCAACGAACACGTTGACCGGATCGAAGTACAGTTCACGCGGGGTGCCGATCTGCTGCACATAGCCGTCCTTCATGACGACGATGCGGTCCGCCATCGTCATGGCCTCGGTCTGGTCATGGGTGACGTAAATCGTCGTGGCGCCGGTCTCACGGTGGATCTGCGTGATCTCGGAACGCATCGTAACGCGCTGCTTGGCGTCGAGGTTGGAAAGCGGCTCGTCCATCAGGAAGATTTCAACCTTCCGGATGATCGCGCGGCCGACCGCGACACGCTGTCTCTGACCGCCGGAAAGCGCTCTCGGCATACGGTCGAGATAATCGGTCAGGCCGAGAATCTTCGCGGTGCGGCGCACCTTCTCGTCGATCACGTCTTCATCGACGCCCTGCAGCGTCAGACCGAACGCGAGGTTGTCGTAAACGGACATCTGCGGATACAGTGCATAGCTCTGGAATACCATCGCGACGCCGCGTTCGCGCGGACCCATTTCGTTCGCGCGCTTGCCGTTAATCAGAAAATCGCCCTTGGAAATGTTCTCCAGTCCCGCGATCATGCGCAGGGTCGTAGACTTGCCGCAGCCGGACGGACCGACAAAGACGATGAATTCGCCCCGATCGATCTCCAGATTGAAATCATGGACTGCGTGAAAGCCGTTCGGGTAAATCTTGTTGATGTCTTTGAGCGTTAAATGTGCCATGATAGTACTCCCTTTTCTTTCGTGTTTCGCTTGGTTGTATCGCCGAAATCCCTTTTTCGGATTTCAGTATAGTCGTTTTGCCGCCTTGTGAATATCGCATAAACCGCCTTGTTCATAGACAAAACGGATACCGATCGTGTTCCTTCCGCCGCCTTACAGATTTGAGAGATCGTAAAACGGCTGCAGACAGCCCGCCGTCGCACGGACCATCTCGGTAAACAGTGCCCTGCCGTCCGCCGGCGTGAGGCAGGCGCACAGAGGCTGCTGCAAGAATACCTCCCGACAGCGGTCCAGATCCCTGTTCCGGATCGCCGCATAGAGATTTTCCGTGTTCTGCGCATGGATCCGCACAAGCGCCGCAGCTTCGCGCGGAAGCGGGTTTGCAAGAACCGGACGCACGGAACCGTTGTCGAATACGCAGTTCGTTTCCACGACCGTTCCGAGCGGCATCTGCGGCATCTGTCCGCGGTTCGGCGTATTCGCGTTCGAGATCACCGGTCCGAACCCGAGGATCGCTTTCATCAGCCGGATCAGCTCCTCGTCGCTCTGACGGAGCACCGGCGGCGTTTCCCCCGCCGCGATCGTCTCGGACTCGCTGATCTTGCGTCGCTGATCCGCCTTGCGGTAATCGACGCTCGTCAGATGGAACAGCCAGCGCTCGGGATCGTCTTTGTCCTTCAGATACCAGCTGCCGTTCACAAACTCCGCAAGGTGCCGGTCTCCCGCCGCCGCAAGCGCGCCGAAGCGGGTATAGAGATCCATCTTGACCTCGTTGCCGTACAGAAACGGGTTGTCCGATCGGAACGCCTGCGGATCGTTTCCCTGTTCGCAGTATCCCTGTTCGTAAAACCGTTCAATAAACCCCGGCAGCAGCGCCATCACATCGATATTTTGATAACGCGCTTCGGTGATCCACGTAAAGTGGTTGACCCCGCTTGCGTCCACAGAAAGCGCATGCCGGTCGGGACGCGGCAAACCCGTCATCTCATGAAGCACGCAGCAGAGGAACTCCTCGGCATGGAACACCTCATGGCAACATCCGAACGCCTTGATGCCCGGAAACACGTCGAACAGCGTCCGGCACAGGATCGTCATCGGATTCGTCAGATTGATGACCCAGGCGTTCGGGCAGCAACCGCGTATCGCCCTTGCAAAGCCTTCGAACAGCGGAACCGTGCGCATCGCGCGGAGCACGCCGCCCGGACCGACCGTATCGCCGACGGATTGGTAAATGCCGAAGCGCTCCGGCAAATGCACGTCGGCCGCCATATCGTCAAACGTGCCGGGCAGGATCGAGATTGCGACAAAGTCCGCGCCGGTCAGCGCCTGCTCAAGCGTGTCCGCAACCGTATAGCGCCAGCGCGTTTTTGTCTCGGGAAGCGCGTTGATCCGCTCACCGATCCTTCGGTTGCGCTCCGCAGCCGCGCGGTCGATGTCGTAGAGGACGATCTCGCCAAAGATTTCTTCCGTCAGCGCAAGATCGTTCATGAACACGCGCGCCCATGCCTTCGAGCCGCCGCCGATGTAGGCAAGCCTGATCTGCTTCATGTCCTCCTCCCGTCATGCACATTCCGGTAAATTTTTGAGCAAAGCGGCTGTTTCACAGAGCAATCCGCCGCTCACGCCGTCATCGGAAAACGCTTCCGTATCTCTATCAACGTTATCCTGTTTTTCCGCCGGTCCGAAGAAAATCGGATTTCCCATGGACAGAACGGACATTTTCTGCTACAATCAGAATACAAATTCTTGCAGGAGGTGCAGAAGCGTGAATGACATCCTTTATGTCGGCAAACACTCCGTTACCTATCGGGTCCCGCGGCATGAGCATGACTCGTGGGAATTCATTTACTGTACCGACGGCAGCGGCGAACTGCAATTCGACGATGGTACGCTCCCCTATGCTGCGGGAAGCATCGCCATCATTCCGCCCTTCGTTCCGCATGCCAACTTCAGCACGGTCGGCTTTACCAACATACACATCAACATGTCGGATATGACGCTGCATCTGCGTCGGCCGATCATCATCAGCGATGACGGGAACAAGTCGGTTCTGTCGGTCTTTACGGGCGTATTCTTCCAGTACTATGAAAACCCGGATCAGCGCGAAGCCCTGCTTTCCGCCTACGGCACGCTGATTGCGGCTTATCTGCTTGCCTACCACAAAACCTCTTCGCTCAGCGCCGTCGTGCAGCAGATCGAAAACGACATCATCCGCAACTATGCGGATCCAGGCTATGCGCTGGACGAATATCTGCACACGCTCCCGTACAGCTACGACTATCTGCGCAAACTCTTTCAGAAAGAGATCGGCATGACGCCGCATAAGTACCTGACCGACAAGCGGCTTCAGACCGCAGCGAGCATGCTGTGCTCCGCCTACAACGACGGCAACATCACGCAGGTCGCACATCTGTGCGGATTCCGGGAATCGCTGTATTTCTCCCGCATGTTCAAAAAGAAGTACGGCGTCTCCCCGAGCTTCTATTATGCTGAACGGGTGCGGTCTTTGAAACCGCATCCCGATTCGGACAGCATGAAAATCATGATGGATTCCCCGGACGAATAACCTCCGTATAACACATCACAAACGGCGCGACTCCTTTCGCGTCGTTTTTTACGACCGGTTCGGAGATGTAATACGCATACGAACCGTCGCGGCGCGGATTGTTCTCCGGGCCGAGCCCTGCAACCAGACAGATGCCGCCCAGTTCGAGCCGGTCGCCGTCCACCGTCAGATAGCGATCCATGATTCCGTCAAAGGTGCGGCGCCCAAACGCAGCAAACCGCGGATCCAGCGCACCGATGCGCGCGCCTTTCTGCATCGCGTAAGCGATCATGCAGCTTCCGCTCGTTTCGAGATAATTCCCTTCCCTGCCGATCTGATCCACGACCTGATAGTACATGCCGGTTTCGGGATCCGCAAAAGCTGCGATCGCTTCCATCAGTTCCGCGAAGATCGCCGTCAGACGCATCTTTTTATCCGGTTCATCAAGGATTTCCGTCAGATCGGCAAGCGCCGTAGCGAACCATCCGATCGACCGGAGCCAGAAGTTTTGGGAGCGTCCGGTCACCGGATCCGCCCAAAAGGCTTTGCGCGATGCGTCGTATCCGTGATAGTACAATCCGCTCTTCGGGTCGCGCATGTTTTTCCGAACGTTCTCAATCTGCGTCAGGATATCGTCATAGTTTCGGGATCCGAAATGCTTTTCATACAGCGCATAAAACGGCTGCGCCATATAGATTCCGTCCAGCCACACCTGATTGGGATAGATTGCTTTGTGCCAGAAGTTTCCTTCCGGTGTGCGAGGCTGCGCTTCGAGCTGTTTTTTCAGCAGTTCCGCCGCCTTGCGATACTTTTCTTTTCCGGTGCGCTCATACACGGAGAACAGCACCCGGCCTTCATTGATATCGTCCAGATTGAACTTTTCCGGCGCATAGGTGCGGATCGAACCGTCCTCCCCGATGAACGCGTCCAGAAACTGTTCAACAAAATCGAAATACGTCCGATCCCCGGTAATCTCATAGAGAACATTCAGCGCATTCAGCATGCAGCCGTCGATATAGTTCCAGTTTGCAGGCTTTCCCTCCCGGACGCGCTCCATATTCCACGCCGTCCGTTCCGGCGAAGACTCCGCCATCAGATGCTGAATATACCGGTCGATCTCTTCGTACATTTACGGCTCCTTTATCAATCCGACAACTTCCGTTTGCGCGCAGTTTCTTGTGATTACTGCGTCTCCGTCCGCTCCCGTGATCTGAACGTCGCGAATTTTTACGCTGCGCACATTGTCAAAATACAGTCCCAGGCGGCAGCGTTCTTCGGCAAAGTTCTGCATTGCCGGAATCGCCGGCGCCGCGTCCGGCGAAAAAGCGATCCGGACACGTTCAAAGGTCACTTCATCGATCGGCATCTCCGGCAGTCCGTCGATATAGCAGGCCGCTGCCTGCGCATCGGTACAAACCATGTCGGAAAACCGGAACGTTCCGAGATGCGGCGTCCGATCATCCACCGGAAGCGATTCCCGCGACCAGACGTATTCGCTGAACCGGTCCGGGTCGCAGCAGTTGTACCACATATTGATTACGACAGGCGTCTTTACGGCATCCATACGGATGTTTTCAAACGCGACGCCGGTAATATTGCAATCCCGTCCGCGTCCGCGGCGTGTTTTAATGCGCAGTCCGCGGTCGGTTGCGTGGAAGCGGCACTGTTCGACAGTCAGGTTGCGGATCCCCATCGCCGTTTCACTGCCAAGCGTTACGGCGCCATGTCCGAATTCCATCAGACAGTTCCTGACCGTATGATGATCCGCCGGCCATTGATACCGTTTTGCCAGATCGATTTTGCCCGACTTGATCGCGATACAGTCGTCGCCGACGCTGAACCGGCAGCCGATGATCTGCACGCCGTCACAGGCTTCCGGATCGATCGCATCCGTGTTCGGACTGTCCTTCGGCGCCTGGATAAACAGCTGATAAAACGAAACGTTCTCACAGTGGAACGGATGAAAGTTCCAGGAAGGCGAGTTTTTCGCCGTAAACCCGTGCATCGTGACGTTTTTGCACTCGCAAAAATAGACGAGCCGCGGGCGAGCCGGTTCAAAGTTCTCAAAGTTCGTCCAAAAGTCACTGTTTTGCGCGTTGCCGTCCAAAGCGCCCTCGCCGACAATCGCAATATCCTCCGCATGAATCGCCGTCAGAAGCGATGCATACATCGGTCTGACGACGCCCTCAAACGTGCCGTACGGCAGTTCCGTTCCGTTTTGATCGGGAACAAACCCCGGGAGAACCGGATACCGGGAACGATCCGCCGACCCGAGAAGAACCGCGTCCTTTTGCAGTTCAATCGTGATATGGCTTTTGAGCGCCAGCGGCCGCGTGCAGTAGACGCCCTTCGGGAAGATCAGCCGACCGCCGTCCGGCAGGAACTGAATCGCCGTCCGGATCGCCGCGGTATCGTCGGTCACGCCGTCTCCTGCCGCGCCGAACGATCGGACGTCGATCGCGCAGGACTCCGGCGCCGTACGGAACGCGATCGATTCGTGCACACCGGCTGCGTCGATCGCAACGGAGTAATCCGTGTCGGGCTGCAGCCCGAACACGGAGAAAACATTGCTGTCAAATCTGCCGTACGCCGCGCCGTTCACCGTGACCGTAAAGGGCTCCGGCGCATAATAAGGCAGGGCGTTGATTCGTTCGATACAAGCCGATGTGGAGCCGGTATACAGCAGACGCATCATGATTGGCTTTTTCTCCTTTCCGTTCGGGCCTTACTTTGCTTTTTTCTTCGCATCCGCAACGATGGATTGCAGCAGATGTTTCAGCGCGAGCAGGCCCATATCGATTCCCATGTAAAACAGCCCGAACAGGATCGGTTCGACGCCGAGCGGAACGGTTCCCTCCTGTTTCGTGACCGAGAGGATCGCGAGATTGATCACATTATAGAGCGTTACGACGAGCGCAAGCACGACGAACGCATACAGAATATTCAAAAAGAATCCGGGGACGCCGCGCTGCGGGACCATCATCCAGCGGTCGTTTCCGCCTTCGCGGTCGGAAAAATACCGCAGCATCGTATTGATCAGCAGATCGGTGACCATGCCGAGCGCGATCGCCGTCACCACGTACAGATCGAGCTGATCGGCGATGTACATGCCGAGTCCCCACAGGAAGAAGAAGCAAACCGCGCCGTAGAACCACGCCTTGACCAGCACGACCTTGAGCCATGTCGGAAGCTTCAGCTTCTTCTTTCCGCGGTATTTGTTCAGCTCCTCCTCGGAAACAACCGGCGAATTGCTTTCGTCCGCATTCACGAGATCATCGACTGCCTTGGTATGCAGCCGATAATAGTCGGACGCTGCACGAGCGTCCTCCTTTTTGTTGTTCGGTTGTTTCTTTTGCTTGGAAGGCATTCCTTCTCCTTATGCTCAATCCTCGCCGGAAAGTTCGATCGCATCCATCTTGCCGTTGTCCTCGACCTGCACCGAAGTGTTGATCTTCTTGAGCAGCTTGCCGTAAACCGGCAGCAGCGCAACCAGCGCGATCGAGATGCCGAGCAGCACGATGTGGTCGTTCAGCATGTTGTTCGCCTTGGCGATGTAAAGCGTCGTCTTGGACAGCACGATCGGGTTCTCCGACCGGGTCAGGGCGTTGGTGATCGCGTTCAGATAGAATACGTCGCAGAAGATGATCACGCCGAGCATCACGAACATCAGAACGAGCATCGGGACGTTCGCCTTTTTGCGCTTCGGAAACGCGTTCAGAAAGCAGACGAACGAGAGCATCGAGAACAGCATCGTCGCGAAGCCGCACAGTCCCATGCCGGGGCCCTGGATCTTCGCGGTCGTGTCGGAGATGTTCATCAGGTTCAGCGAATATACCAGGAAGGAAACAGCCAGCGCGATCATCGGGATGATCTGCGGACGGCGCTTGAGCGAAACGAGCAGTTTCCGGAAGAACTCCTTTACGCGTGCAAGGAATTTATTCATAGATTATTTCTCCCCTCTGATCGCATTGGTCGTATCTTTATCGAAGAAATGCTTCTTGACAAACGTAACCTTGACCTGATCACCCGCCTTATAGTCGCACCAGCCGCGCAGCTTACAGGTGATCTTGTTCTCCGCCGCGTTCGAGTTGCCGAGATGACCATGCACGAGCGTGTTCATGCCGAGGTTCTCGTTGGAGAACACCTTGACCGAAACCGCGCCGCCCTCGACGATGTCCTCCGGACGGACGCCGAGAACAATCTCCTTGCCCTTGTAGGCGGCCAGCGTCTTCTTCTCGTCCTCCGACAGCGGAACGTTCATCTCCGGACCGACCAGCGCGTCCTCGCTGACCGTGACGTGGAAGAAATTCATCGGCGGCAGACCGATAAAGCTCGCGACAAACAGGTTTGCCGGCGTATCGTACAGTTCGAGCGGCGTGCCGACCTGCTGCACATAGCCCATCGACATGCAGACGATGCGATCTGCAAGCGTCAGCGCTTCGGTCTGATCGTGCGTGACGTAGAGCATCGTCGCGTTCAGGCGCTTGTGCAGAAGCAGGATCTCACGGCGCGTCGCGCCGCGCAGCTTTGCGTCGAGGTTGCTGAGCGGCTCATCGAATAGGAACACCTTCGGGTTCCGGACGATCGAGCGGCCCATCGCAACGCGCTGGCGCTGTCCGCCGGAAAGCTGTGCCGGCTTTTTGTTCAGCTGCTCGGTCAGGCCGAGAATTTCGGCGGCTGCCAGAACCTTTTTATGGATGACGTTCGGGTTTTCCTTGCGCAGCGTCAGCGAGAACGCCATGTTCTCATAGATCGTCATGTGACCGTACAGTGCATAGTTCTGGAACACCATCGCCATATCGCGGTCCTTTGCCGGCGTTTGCGTGATGTCCTTGCCGTCGAGCAGCAGTTTGCCGGCGCTGATGTCCTCAAGGCCCGCGATCATGCGGAGCGTCGTGGACTTGCCGCAGCCCGAAGGTCCGACCAGAACGATCAGCTCGCCGTCCTTGACGTCCAGATTGAAGTCAAAGACCGCCTGCACGTTATTGTCATAGATCTTATCAAGATGTTGTAAGCTCAGAGTTGCCATTCTTTTCCTCCCTTACGCAGCCTGTTCGTTCATCGCCGCCATGTGTGCGCTGAGCGCGCGGCTCTTCTGGATCCCGACCAGTCCCGCGACGATGCAGCAGGCCGCCGAAACGCAGAGATAAACGATCACGCGGATGAACTGCGCCGTCTGCATAACGATCACTTCCGTCTGGTTCAGCGTGACGACGGTGTTGTGTGCGCGCATCGGCAGGATGAAGATCCGGACGATCTGCAGCGCGCCAGCCGCAAGCAGCACATACGCATAGGAGATCTTGTAGCCCTTGACGCCCTCGGACGAGAGGAACACCAGCAGCATAAAGACCAGGTTGTAGAGAACCGATGCGCCGATCAGAATGTTGTAATAGTAGGATCCGACATCGGATTTATAAATGCTGACGAAATAGAAAACGTTCGCCAGAATCGCAAGCAGCGCAAGTCCGGAGGACAGCGTGTTCTTCGTGAACCGCATCCTGTCCCGGCGGATCACCTGTTCATCGTTCATGTTCATGCCGCCACTTCCTTTCCGGCTTCGATCAGCCGTTTTTCATCTTTCATCAAAGTAATTTTCCAAATCATGTTCGCGACCAGCAGAGCGGAGACGACAAGCGTCACGGCGAATACGCCGTAATGGAGATCGAACCAGAATGTGGAATCCACATACGGCGTCTTCCAAAGCTCCGAATAGGCCTTGAGTGCTTCAAAATCGAGCTTTGTGAGGAAGTATTCCTTGTATCCTTCCAGCCACGCGTGCGCCCAGAACGCGACCGCGATGTTGGCGGCGGTATACAGCCCGATCGCTGCGTAATTTCCGATATAGTATTTTCTTCTGGCATGCGTCTGCGTCAAAAACAGCAGGCAGCCGAGCAGGATCAGCCCGATGGAGTAAATCAGCAGCTTCTGATTGAATTGCTGCATCATATAATAGATGATCGATCCCGGCACATCCGTTTCCGTCAGATCATACGGATTCGGCATGGTCGTATACAGCGCATCGTAAAGGTCGGTCAGAAGGCCGAGCGCATACACGAATACGAGCGCGCTCGCGATGATCGCCGCGATGCAGATGAGCTTCTGCAATTTCATTTGCTTTTTATACATAATCTACTCCCCCGTCTGCCCGGTTTGTTTCCGAAAGCCCTGAGGGGTCGGGGCACGGCCCCTCAGGGAGTCAAGTCGATTGAAATCCGCGATTATTTTGCGAGATTCTTGTAGTAATCCATCAGGCGATCCCAGCCCTTCTGTTTGAGGCTCAGGAACTGTGCGCCGCCCATTTCGCCGGCAACCTTCGCCGCGCATTCCTCTGCGCTGGACATGCCTTCGAGCGTGTAGCCCTTGACGATCTGATCCACGAGGATGTTCACGCCGTCCTTATTGGTCGCGAACTTGGAGCTCAGCTCGGAATAGCCGTTGATCTGATCGTTCTCGGTCTTGGTGTTCGGCAGGACCGTCGGCATCGAGGTGTACCAGCCGTTCTCTGCGATCGCCAGTTCCGGATGCTTGATCGTACCGAGCGCGATCGCCGCGGAGATGCGGCCTGCGCCTTCCTTACCGACTTCGTGCGTGCACTGATACTCGAACGCCTGGCTCTTCAGGAACGACAGCGTGGAGCCGAGGTAGTAACGCGCATAGTTGGTGTAGTTGCCGCTTGCTTTCTCCCAGAGTTCTGCATAGGTCGCATCCGCGATCACCGGCATTTCCTTGCCGTTGAAGTTGAACGTGACATAGCTGCCGTCCGCATTCGTCTTGATGAACGCATCCGGACCGTAGGACATGAGGATCTGACCCTTCTCGCTGTAAGCGTAGTCGATCAGCTTCAGAGCCGCATACAGTTTGTTCTCGTCGTTTGCGACGCCTTCCTTGCTGATGCCCCAGCCGTCGGTCTTGACCGAACGCCAGGACTCGGTGAAGCGCATATACACGCCGTCGGCGCTGGTGCCGTCATACCAGTGGGCGACCGGAACCATGACCGCCATGTACTTTTCGCCTTCCTGAAGCTTGGTGGCGTTGTTGACCGTCTGGGTCTGGTTGTAGTCATAGTGCATGAAGCCGAGGTCCTTCTCGAGGTATTCGGGCGTCTTGACGTCCTGCGTCTCGAGGAATGCTTCGGAGATCAGGCCTTCCTTGGCCATCGCGTTCATTCTGTCGATCGCTTCGTAGGTTGCAG
This sequence comes from uncultured Eubacteriales bacterium, assembly GCA_902790115.1. Taxonomy (GTDB): domain Bacteria; phylum Bacillota; class Clostridia; order Christensenellales; family CAG-138; genus UBA3792. The sequence continues at coordinate 24,663 of CADAQS010000004.1, forward strand.
CTTCCTGACGTGCGTCATGGAGCTTGTTCTCGGAGTCGATGTAGAGCCATTCCTGACGGGCTTCCATGCCGCGGACGCCGAACAGCTGACCGGCAAAGCGGTACATGTCGACTCTGCGCTGGTTGTTGCCGTCTTCACGGGAATGCAGGCCCTGGACCGAATCGGTTCCGTTCAGCGTCTGCGGGTTCGCAACGACGCAGCGGAGCAGGGCGACGAGTTCGTCCGCGTCCCATGCGGCGTTCTGGCCGATGAACAGGTTCGCACGGTCGGTGCCGTAGTAGCCGTTGTAGGTCTTGTCGATGTATTCGCGGAGCATGTTGACCGCGGTCACACCGTCGACGGAGCCGGCTTCATTCATCTTTGCGACGATGTTGCCGTATGCGTCATAGTCCTTGGTGATCTTCTCGACCGCGGTGCCTTCGAGGTTGACAACGTCGATCTCGACTTTGCCGGAGGTCGGCATGTAGGGCTGGTAGACCGCAGCTGCGGTGTTGTTGGAAGCATCCGCTGCGAATGCGCCTTCGCCGTTGAGCAGCTTCTCAACCCAGTCGGTACGCATCAGAGGCATGCGCTCGATGTCGTTGACACCGTCGAAATACGGGGAGAAGTAGATCGCGCCGGTCGTGGTGTTGCCCGTGATGGACAGGAGGACGATCGGGTTCTCGTCGAGGTACGCCTTGAAGTTCGGCATTCTGTCGAGATACTCGGCGATGTTGACGATCTTGCCCTCTTCGCCGTACTCGGAAAGCGTGCTGGCGGTGCCGCTGACGACGTCGACGTCACCGAGTCTTTCCTTCCAGTACTCGAATTCCTTCGCAGCGCTGTTGCCTTGATACTTGTCCTCGATCTTGATGCCGAGAACGTTCTCGACCTCGACCCAGGTCGGCTTCAGCTCACCCGCGTGGTAGGTCTTGCCGTCCGCCAGCGTGATGCCCTCGCCCGCGGTTTCGGGGTCGAAGGTCAGGCCGGTCTTGTTGTTGTTGTAGCCCGTAGCCATCCGGAGAACGGTGCCGTTCTCATAGGTCAGCTCCGGAACGGCTTCCGGCTGCTGTTCGGTCTCTGCCGGCTTCGTGCCTTCTTCGGTCTTGGTATTGTCTGCAGCTTTCGCCGGCTCTTTCGTCGCGGACGGAGCTTCATATTCCGTCACGTCGATCTTTGCGCAGCCGACCGCCGCAAGCAGCATCATCGCCGCAAGCAGCAGAGCAAACAAAGTCTTGGTCTTTCTCATAAGTTCCTCCTTAATGAATTGCTCTTTTCGTATTGTACCGGATCGCTCCGGGCAACATGCTTATTCCTTGACGCCGCCGACGTTGACGCCCTTGGCGAAGTACTTCTGAATGAACGGATAGATGATCAGGATCGGGACGATCGAGCAGACGATCAGCGCGTAGATCACGGAGTCGGATGCGTAGATCTCGTTCCAGCCGGTCATGCGGTCCGGATCGGTGAACTCTTCGAGCTTCAGACGGATGGAGACCTGCAGCGGATGCTCGTTGGAGTTCGTGATCATCTGTCTTGCCCAGAAGTAGCCGTTCCAGCGGGAGATCGCAAAGAACAGCGCGACGGTGGCGATCGTCGATTTGCTCATCGGGATGTACACCGTGCTCAGCACCTGGAATTCCGACGCGCCGTCCACGATCGCGGCCTCCTCGATCTCGGAGGGAACGCCCTCGAACGCGTTGCGCAGCAGGATGATGTTCATCGCCGCCATGCCCATCGCGATGACGACGAGCCATTTATCGTCCGTGATGCCGACCGAGTTGAACACCGACTTGGTCTGCAGGTAGTTCAGGTACTGCGGAACAAGACCCGCCGAGAACCACATCGTAAAGACCAGGAAGAAGTTGAAGAAGCGCCGGAACAGCAGACGCTTTTTGGAAAGCGCGTAGCCGCCGAGGATCGCAACGAACAGCGCCCAGATCGTGCCGTAGAAGGTCAGAAACAGCGTGTTCGAATAGGCGTTCCAGAACATGTTGTCGCTGAACATGCGCTTGAATGCCAGGAACTGCACATCCTTCGGGAACAGGATGATCTGTCCGTATTCCACCGCGCTCCGTCCGCTCAGCGCCGCCGAGATCGCGTACAGGAACGGATACAGGCAGGCAAGCGAGAAGACCGTCAACAGCGTATAGCTGATGATTTTGAAAATCAGTTCGGAAACTTCGAGTTTTCGTTTCATGCGCTTGTCCCCCTTTTAATAAAGCGATACGTCGGACGCCTTGCGCGCGATCGTGTTCGCGCCGATGACGAGCAGCATGCCGATGACGTTGTTCATCATCTCCGCCGCGGACGCAATGCCCTTCGCCGCGCCCTCGAGGCCGTAGCGGTTCGCAAACGTCGAAACCACGTCCGCCGTGACGTACGTGTTCGGGTTGTAGAGCAGCAGGACCTTTTCGTAGCCGATGTTCAGCAGCGAACCGATTCGCGTGATCAGCATGATGACGATCGTGCTCAGGATACTCGGCAGCACGACGTAGCGCATCTGCGCCATCTTGCCGGCACCGTCGATCTGCGCGGCTTCATAGCTCGTCGGCGAGATCGCGATGATCGCGGCAAAGTACACGATGCTGTCGTAGCCGGCGCCCTCCCAGATGCCGCTGATCTGATAGATCGCGCGGAAGAAGTTCGGGTTGTTCAGAAGGCCGGCGTTTGCGACCTCGCGCGAGACCAGACCGATCGACGCAAGGAACTGCGAAACGATGCCCATGCCGCTGGTCAGCGTGCCCTGCTTGACAAGCATCGTAACGAGCGAGGTCATGACGACCGTGGACATGAACTTCGGCAGGTACGTCAGCACCTGACAACTCGACCGCACGATGTTGGACTTGATTTCATTGAAGAACAAGGCAAGAATGATCGGCATCGGGAAACCGAAGCACAACCCGTAGAAGCTCAGCAGGAACGTGTTCCGGAATGCACGCCAGAACTCGGTCGAAAGGCCGTCGCCGCCGACCAGAAGGCGCTTGAAATAGGAGAAGCCCGAGAACAGCTGTTCTGCGACCGGCTTGACGCCGTCCGACACCTTAAAGCTCCCGAGCAGCTCGTACATCGGGAAATAGCGCCAGAACAGGAACACAAGCAGCATCGGGATCAGCATGATATACAGACGCCAATCCTTCAGCACTGTCAAACCGACGTTCCGCCAGTAATGCTTTTCCACATCATCGCGAACCGCCTGTTCGGGATTCTCATGATAAGATTTTGTGGCCTCGTCGTAAACGAGATAATCCGCCGCTTTTCTTTCCATTAATACATCCCCTTATCCTTTTCACTCTCTTTTTGTATCCGAAGCAAATAGTGCTTTTGGTTTTCGAAAATGCCGTCCAGCCTGCGGACGATCCAGATGATCACGACCGTGAACAGGTCCGAGATCACATCCGTCGTGAAGAACCCGAGGCAGGTCATCACCGGATTTCCGAGCGCGACCGCGACCAGCGCGCGCCCGAGCTGCATCAGAAGCTGCGTCAGAAGCGCGAACGCCATGCTCTTCAAGGCGTCGTTCCGGATCGTCTCTCCCCCGAGCCGCCGGATCAGAAGCAGCGCGGCAAGGGACAGAAGGTTTCCGACGCAGTAGATGAGATACTGCTGCGGCGCCGCGCCCGAACCGATGCAGAACACAAGCCCGCCGAGCACCGCGTGGATCGCCGCAAACGCGCCCCAGCGCATCATCACGATCGCGGTGATCGCCGCCGTAACGGAGACCGTATACGGTTCCGCCGGGAACAGCTTCGTCGCCGCGAACAGAACGATCGATTCAAAGACCGCGAGCATGATGCCGAACAGCACAAGATCGATCGCCCGGTATTCCCCCAACGTCCGCTGCCTGCTCATCCGCATCCTCCCGCCGCGGCGCACCGCGCCGCCTTAATGCAACCAAAACGACTTCGGGCAGCCCTGCTCGCCCAAAGTCCGTTTCTTTACATATATTTTAGATTTTGGTTACATGGTTTGTACATGGTTGAAACGACCTTGTTTCTGTACAAAACGGATATTATCATCTGTTTTCCTATCATTTTTTCCGGAAAAATGTTATATAAAAACCGTCCGCAAAAACGGGCTGGAGGTATCGGAATGAGAGAATGGCAAGTCGGCCTTGGGGAATGTCTGCAGGACGTGATCGACTGTTCGCCGGCAGGCACTGTGCTGCGGCTTGCACCGGGCGAATACCGGCAAAAGCTCGTGATTCGTACGCCCAAAGTAACAATTTGCGGCGCCGGCGCGGGCCAAACCCGCATCGTCTTTGCCGACCATGCGCGTATGCTGGATGACGTTTCGCGTCCTGTTGGAACGTTCCGTAGCTTTACCGTCGCGGTCACGGCGCCGGGCGTAACCCTGTCCGATCTTTCGATCGAGAACGATGCGGGCGACCCTGTCCGAAACGGACAACAGGTCGCGCTCTCCGTATACGGCGACGCCTTTTCCGCGGAACGCTGCGCGCTCGTTTCGACGCAGGATACGTTGTTTCTGGGGCCGCTGCCGCCCGATCTTCTGATCCGCTACCGGGATCTGCTGCCCGAAGCGCTCTGCCGGGATGCGTCGCTGTCCTCCCGCTTTACGGACTGCCGCATCGATGGCTCGGTCGATTTCATTTTCGGCGGCGGGGATGCTCTGTTTTCGGACTGCGAAATCCGTTCGGTTGCCGACGGCCGCCAGGTCGGATACGTTGCCGCACCGTCGCACCGCAGGAAACAGACGGAAGGCTTTCGCTTTGAAAACTGCCGCTTTACGCACGGCGAGGGCGTCGCGCCGGAAAGCATTTTCCTTGCGCGGCCGTGGCGGGACTATGGGCTTGCAACGTTTACCGGCTGCACATACGGCGGTCATATCGCCCCGGCAGGCTTCGATCAATGGGGCACGACCGACCGCGACCGCACCGCACGGTTTTATGAATCCCCTGCCGTATTCAGCCGCGTTCCTTGGGTGAACCGGCCTTTTGCGGAATAAAAAAGCGGCGCGGGATGAACCCGCACCGCAAAAGACAGCATGCTTACAGCGCCTGATACAGCCGTTCGATGTGCACGCGGGAAGAAACAGCATTCGTATCATCGGTGTTTTCGAGCGTTGCCATCGCATAAGGCTTGCGCGCCTTCAGGAAGCGAAGGATCTCCGTATAGTCCATCTCTCCCGTCCCCGCAGCGACGCTGACGAGTTTTCCGTCGCGCCGGACGTAATCCTTGAGATGCGCCATCGCGATCCGGTCGCAGAGCTTGTCCATCGCTTCGCCGATGACGCGCTCGCGTAAATCGACATTCTCTGCCGAAAGCAGGTTGACCGGATCGAAAATGATCCGAAGATTCGGACTTTGAATTGCCTTCAGAACCTCGACCGCACGGTCCGCGTTCCAGACGATATGGTTCCAGACCGGCTCGATCGCGAGCGTCACGCCGTAGGCTTCGGCAGCTTCGACGACCGGCGCAAGGTTGCGGATAAACGTTTCCAGCGCTTCTTGGCCGTGACAGGCAGGTTCATAGCGATACTGCGCGTTCGGCGCGCCGGTTTCGGTTCCGACCATGCAGGCGCCGCAAAGCGACGCGACGCGAATATTGGCGACATAGCGCGATTCAATCTCGGCGAGCTTTTTCGGATCCGGATGTGCCAGATTCAGGTAGCAGCCGAGCACCGCAACGTCCAGATCGTTTTTTGCAAACGTCCGTTTGATGTGCATTGCAAGACCTTCGGTCATCGCCGCATCGTCGAACGTGACGCCTGAAATAACCTTGTGCAGAGCGAGATGGACGCACGAAAAGCCTTCCTCCCGCGCGGTTTTTGCGCGTTCCTCCATTGTTTGAGACACCGCGTCCTTCGTGGTGTTGACGTCGTGCAGCCGAATACCGATCTGCAGCATACCCATTCTCCTTCGCTTCGGTTTCTTTTCCGTATCATACCATTGCTGCCGAAAAAGTGCAATCCGTTCCTGCGGATTTGCCGGAACAGATTGTCCACATCCGTATAGTTCATGGCCTTCCCGGCATTCTTTCCCCGGATCTTCACAAACACATGGTCTGTAGGTGTGCTCCCGGTATGGAAGCAGCAGATATATTCCGTAAACACCTTTATCAGATCGTAAGTGCAGTCGAGCGTCCTTGGGCTTGAAACTGTCTTGATCTCCGCAAGGTTCTCCATCTCTCCGCGGTCAACGATCCTTATCCTGCATTCGGAAATATCAAAGTCCTCCAGCCAAAGTGATAATGCCTCACCGATCCTCATCCCGGTCTCAAAAAGGAGATACATCAGAAAGTAATCCCGGACATTAACACAGGCCTTCATAACTGATT
>CADAQS010000005.1 GCA_902790115.1 uncultured Eubacteriales bacterium
GCACCGTGCGGTGCTCAGCGTGATCTACAACCGCTGCATCGCGCCGCGGTTCGGCGGCGGACTGACCGACATCCCGACCGAGGTCTACCGCAAGGGACAGTTCTCGGTGATCGCAAACAAGAAGTTCCGCACGTTCGAGCCGCCCGAAACGATCGTTGCTTACGCGCGCGACATCTTTCAATGGGGCAATATCAACCTGCCCGAAAATATTTTGTTTTTCCATGCAGACTGTCTCGGTAAAAACTGGGGCGGCCGGAAGTTCTACGGAAACATCGGCGGCAACCTGTTTTTCTACGGCCGGACGGAGTAGACTGCAGCCGTTTGAATACACCCGAAAAGGATACGATATATGCAACATAAACTTAAGATTATTCCGCTCGGCGGCATCGGCGAGATCGGAAAGAACATGACAGTGCTCGAATATGAGGACAACATCGTCATCATCGACTGCGGCGTGAGCTTTCCGGACGACGATATGCCGGGCATCGACGTGGTCATCCCCGACATGACCTATCTCGAAACGAACCGGGACAAGATCCGGGGCATGCTGATCACGCACGGCCACGAGGATCATATCGGCGCGATCCCGTATGCCATGGAGAAGTTCCGCTGCCCGATCTACGGCACGCGGTTCACGAACGCGCTGATCGAACACAAGCTGGACGAGCATCACATCACCGGCGTCGAGCTCAATGACGTTGCCCCGGGCGACACGGTCACGCTCGGCCGGTTCAAGGTCGAGTTCATCAAAACGAGCCACTCGATCGCGGGTGCGGTCGCGCTGGCAATCACGACGCCGATCGGCACCGTGATTCACACGGGCGACTTCAAGATCGACCTGACGCCGATGGACAACGAGCCGATCGACATCAACCGGTTCGCGCACTTCGGAACGCGCGGCGTACTTGCGCTGCTGTCCGACAGCACGAACGTCGAGCGCGCGGGCTTTACGCAGTCCGAGCGTGAGATCGGCAAGACGTTTGAGTCCTGCTTTGCGCAGGCGAAGGGCCGCGTGATCGTCGCCTCGTTCGCCTCGAACGTGTACCGGCTGCAGCAGGTTGCCGACGTGGCGATCGCGCACGGGCGCGTCGTGTGCTTCCAGGGCCGCAGCATGGAGCAGATCGTCAAGATCGCGCAGGAACTCGGCTACATGCACATCCCCGAGGATAAGATCGTCCGCATCGAGCAGCTGAAAAACTACCGTGACGATGAGGTCTGCGTGATGACGACCGGCAGCCAGGGCGAGCCGATGAGCGGTCTGTTCCGCATGGCGAACGCCACGCACAGGCTCAACATCGGCGCGGGCGATACCGTGATCATCTCGGCGTCGGCGATCCCGGGCAACGAGCTCGGCGTCTCGCGCGTGATCAATCAGCTTTACGAAAAGGGCGCCGAGGTCGTGTACGACCGCATGGCGGACGTGCACGTGTCCGGACATGCCTGCCGCGAGGAGCTCAAGCTGATGCTTGCGATCACGAAGCCGAAGTATTTCATCCCGGTGCACGGCGAGGCGCGGCATCTGAAGATGCACGCGGATCTCGGCGCGCTGATGGGCGTCGATCCCGAGCGGATCTTCGTGCCGCAGCTCGGCGGTGTGATCGAACTGACCTCCCGCAAGGGCAAGATGACCGAAACGGTGCAGGCGGGCGGCGTCATGGTGGACGGGCTTGCGAACATTGAGGACGCGGTCCTGCACGATCGGAAAATCCTCAGCGAGGACGGACTCGTGCTTGCGATCATCACGATGGACAGCGAAACCGGCCGGCTGTGCGCGCCGGTTGAGATCATCTCGCGCGGATTCGTCTACATGCGCGACGCGGAGGAACTGATCCATGAGGCGACCAATCTGATCACCGAGGAAGCCAGGCGGTTCGAGGGTGCGCCAAAGAGCGAGTACGCGACGATCAAGAACATCGTAAAAAGCCGCCTCAAGAACGTTCTGTACAACAAGACGCATCGCAGCCCGATGATCCTTCCGATCACGATCGAGATCTGACGGCAGGGAGGACAGGCATGGTTTACGATAACGCAAAAAAGCTCGCGGAAGAGATGAAGAACAGCGAGGAATACCGCGCCTACCGCGCGGCGCGGGAGCGCGCGTTTGAGAACGAATCGACGCGCAATCTGATCGCCGAATACCACAAGCTGCAGATGAAGGCGCAGGCCAACGCCATCACCGGCGAACGCAGCGACGAGCTTTTGCAAAAGCTGCAGAAGCTCGGCGAGTTGCTGCAGTTCGATGCGGATGCGGCGGCGTTTCTGATGGCGGAATACCGGCTCAACACGATGCTCGGCGACGTATACAAGATCCTTGCTGAGGCGATCGACATCGACCTTTCTGCGCTCGAAGCTTGAAACCGCACCGAAAGGATGCTATACTGAACCTATGGAACGGAACGAAAAAGAATTGACACCGGTGCAGAAACGTTGGCAGACGTTCTGGCACTATGCGCGGCCGATCGCGACCTGGGGCGCCAGCATTGCGATCGTCGTGATTGTTGTGTCCCTGACCGTCCATTTCGTCGTTTCGCACTATGTGTCCGCGGTCGATCCGGACGATCCGACACCGTATGAGATCACGATCCCGCAGAGCGCGTCGGCCGGCACGATCGCCGGCATCCTCTACAACGCCTGCGGCGAGGGCAAAGACGGCCTGATCGTTTCGACCGCTTCGTTCAAGGTTTACGTGGACTTTGTCGGAAAGGCGAACAGCCTGAAGGCCGGCACCTATGTTCTGTCGAAAAACATGACGATCAAGGAGATTGTCAACGTGCTTGCCGAGGGCGTTCCGGCGCGCGCGACCGCCCGCGTCACGATCCCCGAAGGCTATACGGTCGATGGCATTGCGAATTCGCTCGTTTCGGCGGGCGTCCTGTCCGAATCTTCGACGTTCAAGACCATGTGCCGGACGACCGACGCGTTCAAAAAGTATCCGTTTCTCACGGAGATTGCGAGCGCGAACGACCGCATGTACGCGCTGGAAGGCTATCTGTTCCCGGATACTTACGAGTTCTACGTCGATTCCTCCGCTGAGGAGATCATCGACCGCATGCTGACGCGCTATTATGAGATCTATGTCGGCGAGTACGTTGACCGCGCAAAGGAACTGAACCTGACGCGCGATCAGGTCATGATTTTAGCGTCGGTTATCGAGCGTGAGGCGCGAGACCCCGAGGACTTTTCGAAGGTCTCGGCCGTGTTCCACAACCGGCTCAAGGCGAACATGAAACTGGAATCCTGCGCGACGCTGTCCTACGCGACCGGCACGAATCGGCTGTATTTTACCGAGGATGAGATGGCGATCGTCTCACCGTATAACACCTATCTCAACAGCGGACTTCCGATCGGGCCGATCTGCAACCCGGGCGAAGCGGCGATCCGCGCGGCGCTCTATCCGAACGAGGAATACGTCGAGGACAACTACCTGTTCTTCTGCAACGCGAACCCGAACGAGACGGCCAAGCTCCTGTTCAGCAGGACGTACGAGGAGCATCAGGCGAACGTCGAGAAGTACCGGAAGTACTGGTAATACATTCGACAGCATTTGCATACCCTGTCATGGAGGTGAACAGGGTATGCTTTCTTTTTTGGCGGTTTTGCTCCGCAGTATATGCTTTTTCGGCGCGATCGGAGAGATCGAGGCGTTTCCGAAGCCGTTCAATAAGGAAGAGGAGCGGTACTGGATCCGGCGGCTGTCCGAAGGGGACGACGAAGCGCGCGAACAGCTGATCGTCCACAACCTCCGGCTGGTTGCACACATTGCCAAAAAGTACGAAAAGAACGGTTACGAGCGCGACGATCTGATCTCCTGCGGGACGATCGGTCTGATCAAGGCCGTTTCCACGTTTTCCGAGACCAAAGGTTCGCTGTCCGGGTACGCGTCGCGCTGCATCGAAAACGAGATCTTAATGAGTTTTCGCCGCGACCGGAAGCTCGTGCCGACCGTTTCGATGGAGGAGGCGGTCGGAACCGACAAGGAGGGCAACGAGCTGTCGATCGCCGACCTCGTCTGCTCGGAGGAGGATTCGATCTTCGAACAGGTGCAGCGGCGGCTGGATGCCGAGGCGGTGCACCGCGTGATGCGGCGCGTATTAACGAAGCGCGAGCAGGCGGTGCTGACGCTGCGCTACGGACTGAACGGAGGCGTGCCGATGGCGCAGCGCGAGGCGGCGGAGCTGCTCGGTATCTCGCGAAGCTATGTCTCCCGGATCGAGACCAAGGCGATGGAAAAGATGAAAAAAGCACTGCAAAAAGGCCCGCTCGCTTGACAACGCGATACCCTGTCTGCTATACTGAATCCATCATAACAGGATCGGAAGTGGAAAGATGCGCAGATAATCCGTGTTTTCTGTCGGAAGCTGCCCGCATGACGGGCTTGGTTTTTTGCGGAAAAACGGATGCTGCCATGTCGCCTCCCTTCGAACCGGGAAGCTTTTTTGCGTGGAACCGTTTTTCCGTCGGGAAGAACGGTTTTTTTGATGCAAAGGAGGCAGTATGCTGCAGATACAGAATCTATCGATTGTTCAGAAGAAGGATCATCGCGTGCTGGTGGACGACCTGTCGTTTGTCCTGAACGACGGCGAAAAGGCCGCACTGATCGGCGAGGAGGGCAACGGAAAGTCGACGATCCTCAAATGGATTCACGATCCCGGATCGGTCACGCCGTATGCCGAGGTCACGGGAATCTGCCGCACGCGCGACGTGATCGGCTATCTGCCGCAGGAGCTGACCGAACCGGACCGGGCTTTGCCGGTGACGGACTATCTTGAACGGACGTGCGGCCTTTCGACGCTTGTTCCGAAGCTTGTGCAGCGCACGGCAAAGCAGCTCGGCGTCGATCCGGAATTGCTTTGGGCGGATCGGCGGATGGAGTCCCTGTCGGGCGGTGAGCGCGTCAAGGTGCAGCTTGCGTCGCTTTTGCTGCGGGAGTGCGACTTGCTGCTGCTTGATGAGCCGTCCAACGACATCGACCTCGAAACGCTCGAATGGCTGGAGCGCTTTTTGCAGCGCACCGAAAAGACCGTGCTGTTCGTCTCGCACGACGAGGTGCTGCTCGAACGCACGGCCCGGATGATTCTGCATATCGAGCAGGTGCGGCGCAAAACGATTCCGCGAGCGACTGTCGCGCGAATGCCGTACCGGCAGTATCACGACGAGCGGGAGCGCAGAATGGCGCATCAGGCGCAGGTGTCGGTGTTCGAGCATGCAGAGTTTCGCAGGAAGAAGGAACGCTATCTTTCGATCTATCAGTCGGTCGAGCATGCGCAGAATTCGATCTCGCGCCGGGATCCTTCGACCGGTCGGCTGCTGAAAAAGAAGATGCATACGGTGCAGGCGCTCGGGCACCGGCTTGAAAAGGAACAGGAGTCGCTGACGGAACCGCCCGAGGCGGAATGGGCGATTCTGCCGAAGTTTGCACCCGGAATCTCGGTCAAAAACGGCAAGACCGTGCTCGATCTCGACCTGCCCGCGCTGACGGTCGGAGAGCGTGTGCTCGCCGAACATGTGCGGCTGAATGTGACCGGACCCGAGCGTATCTGCATCATCGGACAGAACGGCTGCGGAAAGTCAACGCTTCTGAAGCGGATTGGAAAGGAGCTTTTGCCGCGAAAGGATCTTTCGGTCGGTTATATGCCGCAGACCTACGGCGACCTGCTCGACGAGCGTGAAACGGCGATCACGTTCCTTGCGCCGAACGGCGACAAGGAGAGCGTAACGCAGGCGCGGATTTATCTCGGCAGCATGAAGTACACGACCGACGAGATGGAGCATCCGGTGCGGGAGCTTTCGGGCGGGCAGCGCGCAAAGCTTTTGCTGCTGAAGATGATCCTCGATGAAAACAACGTGCTGCTGCTCGACGAACCGACGCGCAATTTCAGCCCGCTGTCCAATCCGGCGGTGCGGGAGCTGCTGCGCTCGTTCGGCGGCGCGATCATCGCCGTCACGCATGACCGGAAGTTTTTGGACGAGGTTGCAACCAAGGTGTACCGGCTGACGCACGACGGGTTGATGATTGAAAATCGGTAAAAAAGACAATCGGGAGCGAAATAACCCGATCCGTTGCAATTTGATGTGGAGTCTGCTATACTGTAAAATAGTTGTAAAGAATCTTTGCAACGAATGGGAATTCAGGGAGGTCCTTATGAAAAAGCGATGGAGCCTTTTTCTTGCGGCGGTTCTTCTGCTCGGCGCAGTTGCCTGCGCGAAACCGGCTGAGCCGTCTGCACCCGTGGCGACGGCGGAACCGTCGCTCGTAACCGAGACCGCAAAGGCGCCGATCACGACGCCGATCCCGGCCGTGCAGGCGGAGCCGACCGCAACGCCGGAGCCGACCGCAACGCCGGTCCCGTACTGGATTTATGACTATCCGTACGGCTCGATGCAGATCACGGTAGACAACGCGATGCCGGATCAGCCGCAGGACGACGGCAAATCGCTGACGTTCGCCGATCCGGACGGCAAGTGGACGGTGACGTTCACGCCGATCGGCATCAGCGAGACCGAGCGGCAGATGAACAACCTCACAGCCTGGACCGAATCCAAGAAGACGTTCGGCTATTATCGGAATGTCGTGGTCGAAGACCGCACCGGCGTCTATACCGATCTGCCGATCGCCGTGACGTACTTCGCGTTCGAGCGCAACCCCGACTGGGTCGAGAGCACGCAGGGTTACACGACCGGCGCGCGCGAGGCGCATGCCTACTGGCTGTATCAGTACGGCGACACGTTCATCGGTCCGTGGGGCGGACTGATTGTCGAGCTTTCCCTGCCGGAAGAATCGACCGATCCGCTCGATCCGGTGCTGAACGAGCAAACCGTGCAGCAGCTGATCGGGCAGAACGTGTTCATCGAGGGCGCTTCCATGCAGGAAGTGTCGATCCCGGGCATCGCGGTTCAGATTCCGGCACGCTGGCAGATCGGCACCGACGGCGACCATACGCTGTGGGCGTCGATTCAGGGCGCGACCAAGGGCTCGATCTATTTCGGTTCCTCAATCTATGAAGACCCGAAGGTCGCCGCAGGCTACATCCAAGAGAACTACCGGACGCTGACGTTCGGCGGCCGGGAGTGGGTCGGCGACGTCCGCACCTCGACGCTGTCGGAAAGCACGCTCAAGTCGCTGGAGCTGTTTACGGAGTTCACCGAATACCATGCGGCCTCGATGAAGCTGAATCTCTACGACTGGAGCAGCGATGAAGATTTCTGGGCGTATACCGAAACCGAAGCGTTCCAAGCGATCATGGAGAGCGTTGTGCTCGATCCGGCGTCGTTCCACAATCCTGAGGATGACTATAAGGACGTGGCTGGCTTTGAGTGCAACAACATCAACGAGATCTCGGCGTACACCGGCAGCGAGAGCGAGCTTGTCATTCCCGCCGTCGTCGGAAACAATGAGATCGTCGGCATCAACTACCGCGTGTTCTACAACAACACGGATCTGACCTCGGTCGTGATCTCCGAAGGCATCACCTACATCGAAACGGATGCGTTCCGCGGCTGCACGAACCTGAAATCTGTCGTGCTGCCGAATTCGCTGACCTACATCGACTATCATGCCTTTGAGGACTGCACCGCATTGGAGACGGTCGTGTTCGGCAACGGCCTTATCGAGATCGGCAACGACGCGTTTTACAACTGTTCCGCGCTCGGGGACGTGATCCTGCCCGATACGGTCGTGAACATCGGCAGCTGCGCGTTCCGCAAGGCAGGCAGCGGCAAGGGCGTGTTCGTCTGTCCCGCGGACGGAACGGTCTATCAGAACACCGCACTGTCCGAGGCGAAGTTCCGAAGCATCACGATCGGTGAAAACGCCAACCTGTCCGACCACCATATCCTCGACAACGTCGTCACCGAGAGCATCACGATCGGCGAGGGCTGCACCGAGGTCGGCGAATACTTCGCGTGGGATGTGTACGGCCGGGATACGATGCTGACGACCCTGAACGTTCCTTCCACGCTGAAAAAGCTCGGCCGCAGCGCGTTCAGCGGAAGAGGCGGACTCAAATCGTTCGACTTTGCGAACGTGACCGAGCTTGGCGACAGCGCGTTCAGCGGCGCGGGCCTGGAAGAGATCGTGATCCCGGGAACGCTCAAGGTCGTTCCGGAGAGCTGCTTCAGTATGTGCAAAAACGTGAAGACGATCCGCATCGACGAGGGCGTTGAACGCATCGAAGCCTATGCGTTCAGCTCCTGCGGCGAGGGCGGCGGCGGATCCGCGGGCTTCTACAATTTCCTGACCGAGGAGGAGGTTGAACAGCATAAGGACGTCGTCCACGTCGACGATCCTGCCATGGAGATCTTCGTCAACGTCTATCTGCCGTCAACCCTGCAGTTTGTCGGCTCGGGCGCGTTCGGCGGAACGCGGCTCGACGGCCTGTATCTGCTTTGGCTGACGAGCGTCGATCAGCTGCCCGCGGCGGAGGACTACGACGTCTACTTCACCAACTATGAGTGCGTTTACGTCACGCAGGAAGCGCTTGACGCCTGCGGCAAAGAGCTCAACGCATACTTCTCTCAGATGTATAAGTTCGACGCATGGGGCGGAAAGGTGCGCGTTTACGAGGGACGCCACCATTATTGGACCGATGAGGAGCTCGGCATCGACGCATAACAATCCCTTTCACGAAAGCACGCTCACAGGGCGTGCTTTTTTGCTGCAAAACGCAGGGGAAAAAGATGGAATCGGACCTTTTTTGCCGCGCAGCTTGCCAAACCGGGGAAAGTATGGTAGTATCTTTTCGTGCGCATATCGGATACTATCAGCGCACAGGAGTGGATTATGAAGTTTGATACCGTTATCATCGGCGCGGGCCCGGGAGGCATCTTTACCGCGTATGAACTGCTGCAGCAGCAGCCGGACCGGTCGATCGCCGTGCTGGAGATGGGACATGCCCTCTCCGGCCGGAAATGCCCGATCGACGGCGAAAAGATCAAGTCCTGCATCCATTGCAAGACCTGCTCGATCATGAGCGGCTTCGGCGGCGCTGGCGCTTTTTCCGACGGAAAATACAACATCACGAACGACTTCGGCGGCACGCTGTATGAGTACATCGGCAAGAAAAAGGCGCTCGAGCTGATGCACTACGTCGATGATATCAATATGCAGTACGGCGGCGCGGGAACCAAGCTGTACTCCACGGCCGGTTCGTCGTTCAAGCGGATCTGCATTCAGCACAAGCTGACGCTGCTCGACGCGTCGGTGCGGCACCTCGGGACCGACATCAACTATGTCGTGCTCGAAAACCTGTATGCCGAGCTGTCCGGCAAGGTTTCGTTCTTCTTCGATACGGCGGTCGAGGACCTGTCCGTGGACGAGGACGGCCGGTTCCATGCCAAAACGGCGAAGGGCGAATTCGAGAGCGACGCGTGCGTCGTCTCGGTCGGCCGCAGCGGCAGCAAGTGGATGGAGGAGGTCTGCAAGCGCCTCGGCATCGCGACCAAGTCCAACCGCGTCGACCTCGGCGTGCGCGTGGAACTGCCTGCGGTCGTCTTTTCCGAGCTGACGGACGAGCTGTACGAGAGCAAGATCGTTTACCGCACCGAAAAGTTCGAGGACAACGTGCGCACGTTCTGCATGAACCCGCACGGCATCGTCGTCAACGAGAACACGAACGGCATCGTGACGGTCAACGGCCACAGCTATGAGGATCCGGCCAAGCAGACCGACAACACAAACTTCGCGCTGCTCGTTTCCAAGCACTTCTCCGAGCCGTTTGAGGATTCCAACGGCTACGGCGAAAGCATTGCGCGACTGTCCAACATGCTTGGCGGCGGCGTCATGGTGCAGCGGTTCGGCGATCTGATCCGCGGACGCAGAAGCAATACGCGCCGCATCGAAAAATCGACGACGATTCCGACGCTGAACGCAACGCCGGGCGATCTGAGCCTCGTTCTGCCCAAGCGCATCCTCGACGGGATCATTGAGATGATCTATGCGCTCGACAAGATCGCGCCGGGCACCGCAAACGACGACACGCTGCTCTACGGCGTGGAAGTCAAGTTCTACAACATGGAGGTCGCTTTGGACGAGCACCTCGAAACCGTCTATCCGGGGCTGTACATCATCGGCGACGGCAGCGGCATCACGCATTCGCTGTCGCATGCGTCGGCGAGCGGCGTTTATGTGGCGCGCGACATCGCCGAACGTCATTCTGTGTAAAGGAACCCATGCAGAAACGCAAACAGAACATAACATCTTTTTGGGGAGGGGCAGCGCTTGTGCTAACGGCACTTGCGCTGCTCCTTGCCTGTCAGCCTGCCGTGGACACGCTCGCACCCGAGCCGTCTGAGCCGCCGGCTGTTTCCGTACGCCCGACCGTCGTTTTGACCGCTGTCCCGTCACCGACGCCGAAGATCGAACTGTGCGAGCCGGTGCGCGATGCGCTGCCGGACGATCTCGCGGTACCGAACTTTTATACGGCACTGGAACCGTCGGAGGGCGGACTGCCGTGCTTCGCGTTCACGAACGAAACCGGCGTCGTCGAGTACCGGACGGTCGGAAGGATCGATACGAAAATCGACGGGAAAGTGACCCGCAGCCGGTATGCGTTCTTTGAAGCCGACGCAGACGGCGGGCTTGCCGGAACGAATCCGATCGATCCGAAAGACGAAATACCGGGCATCTGCACTGCGGAACCGACCGAAGGACTTCGCGTCAAAAAGGTCCTGCAGCGGACCGGGATCGCGTCGCACTATCTCGATACCCGAAGCGAAACGCCGGCGTATGTCGTTTACGGACGGGTCGGCGGGAGCGACGCGGCGTTTTATGCGGCGGACGAAGACGGCAACATGCTGCCGGGCGCATTGCCGATCGCTGCGGACAGTCTGATCGTGTCGGAATATGCGCCGTCCTATGAACCGCAAAAGGACGGCGAGCGGCAGATCACGGTCTTTATCGGCACGCAGTCGGTCGTTGTGTTCCGTGCGGAAAACGGCGACTGGGAGATCGAGCATATCTTTATCTGCTCGACCGGCGACGGCGGAAAGTACACGCCGCGCGGCGAGTTCAAGATCACGCAGCAGTACGAATACAAGGCAATGTCGCGGATGAACGGCGTTATGGTGTACGCGCAGTATGCAAGCCGCTTTCAGGGACACTATCTGTTCCACACGACGCCGACGGTCGGTCAGTATAAAAACCGCATCGAGAACGGCAAACAGCAGATGATGGTCGCGGAGTATGAAAAACTCGGCACCGCGGTCTCGCACGGATGCGTGCGGATGCTTGTCGGCGACTGCTACTGGATCTACCGGAACTGCCGCACGGGAACGCGCGTGACTGTGACCGACGACGAGGGTCCGCAGCCGCCGCCCAAGCCTGCGCTGATCTATGCGGAGCCGTACATGGACAAAAACCACGAGCTCGGATGGGATCCGACCGACCCGAGCCCGTATAACCCGTACCGGGAACTGGATGCGTATGACGACGTACTGGTCATGCCGACGCTCGATCCGAAAAAGACCAAAACCGCACGGCCGACCAAGCTTGTAACGCCGCGTCCGACCGAAACGCCGGCGCCTTCCGTTCCGCCGGGATCGGAGGAGCCGGCAGCGACGCAGGAACCGACGCCGGCGCCGAAACCGTAACAAAAGGAGCAAGGGGCAGAGATGAAATACGGATTCTGGATCGCGATCGGCATTCTGCTGGTCGTGCAGCTGATCGCCTATGTTGTGTATCGGCTGGCATTCCGGTCGCCGAACCGGACGCAGGGCAATGACCACCATCTTTCCGACAGCGAGCAGATGCGTCCGCTCGCGGATAAGATCCACGGCATGATCGACGCGCTGAACGCGATCCCCTATGAGCGCGTGACGATCCGTTCCTTCGACGGTCTGACGCTCGCGGGGAGGTATTACGAGCAGCAGGACGGCGCGCCGCTGGTAATCGGCTTTCACGGCTACCGCGGAACGCCCTCGCGCGATTTTTCGGGCGGGACGCGGATGTACCGCGAGGCAGGCTGCAACCTGCTGATGATCGAACAGCGCGCGCACCTTTCCAGCGAAGGCAATACGATCACGCTCGGCGTGCGGGAACGCCGCGACTGCCTTGCATGGATTGCCTATGCGATCAAACGCTTCGGACCGGAGCAGAAAATCCTGCTTGCCGGGATCTCGATGGGCGCGGCAACGGTTCTGATGGCGTCGGGCATGGAGCTGCCGCCGAACGTGCGCGGCATCATCGCAGATGCGCCGTACACGACGCCGAAAGCGATCATCCTGTCGGTTGCGAAGAGCGCTAAGCTGCCGCCGCACCTCGTATATGCGTTCTTGTGGCTCGGAACATGGCTGTACGGCGGCACGATGCTGTCCGACAAGGCCGCCGATGCCGAAGCCGCGGTTAAGCGTTCGCCGGTTCCGATCCTGCTGATCCACGGCGAGGACGACCGGTTCGTTCCCTGCGCAATGGGACGCGCGATCGCCGCAGCGAATCCGGAGCGCGTCGAGCTGCACACCTCCCCGAACGCGGGACACGGCCTGAGCTTTCTGGTCGACGAGCCGCGCTATACCGCGATCGTTCAGGATTTTATCGACCGCGTGCTGAAAAGAACGTAAAAAACGGCCTTCGGGCCGTTTTTTGACAGAACGCTTTTGACGGAGCCGGTTACGTCTTCGCCTTTTTTCCAAACAGGGCGCAGACTGCGGCATAGATCCCGTAGCCGATCAGGCAGCCGAGCGTGTTCAGAATCAAATCGTCGACGTCGGTCATGCGGACGGCAAAGAGCAGCTGCAAAAGCTCAATGCAGAGGGACAAGCCGAATCCTGCGAGGGCGACTTTCCAGAACCGATCGAGCTTCGGATAGACCAGCGGATAGATCACGCCGCTCGGAACGAACAGGGCAAGGTTGCCGAAGATGTTCAGAAACAGTTCGCGCCGGGTGGTGTAGGCGGTCATATGCACAAGCGGGGTGAGGTTGATCCAAAACGGCAGGATCGCGTCCGGGTCGAACACCAGCGGCGGCACCCTGCCGTTGATCCGGAAGAACGGAAAGAACGTAAACCGGAAGATCACGGCAAGGTTGACAAACATCAGAAGCAGAACCGCTTCCCGCTTCGGGTCAACCTTTTTGCGCCGGATCCATACGACGGCTCGCACGGTGAGCCAAAGCAGCGTGAACAGCAGTTCGCCGGTGAAAAAGGAGATTTCGATCATAGGCGTTCCTCGCGTAAGAGAATCCGGTGACGCTGCGGCTTCACGATCCGTACGCCAAAGCCGATGGATGGATCCATGAAACCGGCCTTTCTTGCAGATTCACCGCTTCCATTATACCGGGAATCGTTCGGTTCCGCAACTTATAAGACGGCTTTTCTGTCTTTAGGATTCCTTTGGGAAACCCTGTTCGCTGCCCAAACCGGAAGAAAACAAAGAAAAATCCTGCCGACAATTGCCGACAGGATTTTTCCTTTGTGTAAGAGCGAACAAACGTAACCTGGCGGCAGATCAAAGGATGCCTTTCCTTCGCTCCATGTACTCCGCAAAGCATATGGGAGAAGTCAGCGCTTGTTCTGTCTTGTTGAGGCATGTTTTTATCGCATCAGGATCGCTTCCCGCGGCCTTCAGTTTCTCCACTCTTGTGTACCACAGCGGCTTGAGACAACGGTAAAGCATCAGCGCCGTATCCTTTTCAATATCCGAGAATCGATAGTACTCGGAAGCGATCTTCAAGGCTTCACAGATTCCGGAAACGCCGTTGTTTTCTCGCATGAGGTAGTTGAGAAAAACGTCCCTGCCGCAAAGGTTGAAATCGTATACTCCGACGAATCTGTCCTCGTCATCCAAGAGGATATTCGACGCATTGAGATCAGCCTGAAAAACGGAGGTCGGGAGCTTTTTATAGATCGGTTCAAGTGCTGTCCTGTTGTCCGTCCACAAGCGCCAAATTCTTTCGACCTGCTTCCTGTATTCATGCGGAAGTGTATCCGCATATTCCTTCCAGTTCAAAGCATTTTCAAGCACTTCGTCCATCTTGTCGCTGGGACAAAAAGTTTCAAACAGACAGTATGCAGAAGGATACTCCGTATAATCGAAATAACGGGCTGCGATCCTTGCCGTCATCCGCCAAATGTCCCGCTTATACCTGTCATACAGCGCTTCGTTCTTACCGAAGTCGTCTGCAAATCTGTCTTCGATCGGGTGGAACGGTGCAAATTCTTCGGCATATGCCACGCAGCTGTGTCCATTATAGTCAACGACCGGAAAGTTACCCGACTTATCACGAAGAATCCTCGGACAGTAATAGCCGAGCTTGCGGTACTCGTCCACCGTTCTCTGCCAGACGGAAACCTTCTCGGGGAATGTAAAATCGTTGTCGGCGAGCTTTAACACATATTTGCCGCCTGAGATCGTTTCGACGATAAAAGTCGCCCTGAAATCCGTGTCACCCCGGCTCGTATCGATCGCATGGGCGGCAATCGGTTTCTCGTCAAAAAACAGCGAAAACACGTTTTTGATCTCTTCATTCATACGTTTTCCTCGCGTATACTGAATGATACAGATGATTATACCATATCCTTTGACGTGCGACAATAAAGAAAACCCCTCTTGCCCTGTTAGACAAAAGAGGTTTCTTGGATGGTGGAGCATAGGAGATTCGAACTCCTGACCTCA
Organism: uncultured Eubacteriales bacterium; assembly: GCA_902790115.1. Taxonomy (GTDB): domain Bacteria; phylum Bacillota; class Clostridia; order Christensenellales; family CAG-138; genus UBA3792. The sequence continues at coordinate 14,606 of CADAQS010000005.1, forward strand.
ACATTGCGAACGTTGCGCGCTACCAACTGTGCTAATGCCCCATACGCTGCAAAAGCTATTATACAGGGTTTTTCCAAAATTGCAAGTGTTTTTTGGAAAAATTTTTGTTTGTCGACCAAAGACGACGGTTTGTTACAGATTCAGACGCTCCATTTTGGCGAGCGCAAGGATCGCATCGGTCGTTTGCCACACCTCGTCTTCCGTCGTGGCGGGGGAGAAGCTGAACCGCACCGTGCCGTGCGGATAGGTGCCGAGTGTTTTGTGCGCTTCGGGCGCGCAGTGCAGTCCGCAGCGCGTCAGAATCCCGTACTGCTGTTCGAGCACATATGAGACCTCGGCGTTGTCGAGCCGCAGAAAGTCCACCGAGAACACGCCGACGCGCCGCATCGGATCGCGCGGGCCGGGGATACGGATGTGTTCCGCGCCTGCGAGTGCTTCGGTAAACTGCCGGATCAGCGTGAGCTCATGCTTCCGCGCCGCAGCGGGATCATAATGCTCCAATGCGGCGGACAGACCGTAGATGCCGGGCAGGTTCAGCGTGCCGGCCTCGAACCGGTCGGGCAGAAACGGAGGCATGCGGTCGCTGTGCGACTGCGAACCGGTTCCCCCGAAGACCGTCGGTCGAAGCGCATCGGCAAACGCTTCGCTCATCAGCAGCATGCCGAGTCCCTGCGGGCCGCGCAAACCTTTGTGCGCGGGCATGCAGAGCGCGGCAATGTGCCGCTGCTCCATATCAAGCGAAAGGTGCCCAGCGCTCTGCGCAGCATCGACGATCAAAGGCACATCATGCCGCTGCAGCAGCTCTGACAGCGCGGCAAGATCCAGAATCGTGCCCGACACGTTCGACGCATGTGTGCAGACGCAAAGGCGCACACTGTCCCAATCACAGTCCAGAAGATCCGGGCGTATCTGTCCGTCGGGATCGGACGGGATCCGGATCAGCCGGCAGCCGAGCGCGGTCAGCGGACGGAGCACGGCGTTGTGCTCCATTGCGGAAATCAGAACCGTGTCGCCGGGATGGAGCGAGCCGAAGATCGCCATGTTCAGCGCGGCGGTGTTGCCGCCGGTAAAGATCACGCGGCGCGCGTCGGCACAGCCGAAGGCCTTTGCGAGCGATTCGCGCACGTTCAGAACCGTCATGCCCGCGTCGGTGCAGCGTCCGTAGGAGCCGCGGCCGATGTTCGCGCCGACAGCGTCGAGGTAGCGCTTCATCGCGTCGGAAACGCCGGGCGCCTTCGGAAACGACGTTGCGGCATTGTCCATGTAAATTTCCCGTAACATAAAATCGTGATCCTCTCTTGCAAATAACGACCTTTTGTGATATTATATCATCGTTACGTTATCCTTGCAAGCGGATAACGGGAAAGGAAAAGGAAAATGGAGAAAAAGCAAAGCAGTTTTTGGAAGGAAAACTGGCTCGTGATCGTGACCGGTCTGGTCATCGGCGCCGCAGCGGTCGCGCTGAGCGCACTTGGCAACCCGGCCAACATGGGCTTTTGCATTGCATGCTTTGAACGCGACATCGCCGGCGCTCTGAAATTCCATCAGGCGGGTGTCGTACAGTACTTCCGTCCGGAGATCGTCGGCATCGTGCTCGGCGCGATGTGCATGGCGATGGTCAAGAAGGAATGGAGAGCGCAGGGCGGTTCCTCGCCGATCACGCGGTTTTTGATCGGCATGCTGGTCATGATCGGCGCGCTCGTGTTCCTCGGCTGCCCGCTGCGTATGGTCATCCGCATCGGCGGCGGCGACCTGAACGCGGTTGTCGGTCTGGTCGGCTTCATCGTCGGCATTGTGATCGGCACGTTCCCGCTGAAGAACGGCTTCACGCTGAACCGTGCCTACAAGCAGAACAAGGCGGAAGGACTGATCTTCCCGATTCTGCTCGCGGTGCTGTTTATCCTGTCGCTCGTCACGACGCTGTTTGCGCTGAGCACCGAAGGCCCGGGCAGCATGCGCGCTCCGTGGATCGCGGCGCTCTTGATCGCGCTCGTTGTCGGCGCGCTGTGCCAGCGTTCGCGCCTGTGCATGGCGGGCGGCATTCGTGACATCGTGCTGTTCAAGGACTTCCATCTGATTCTCGGCTTTGCCGCAGTCATCGTGGCTGTGCTGATCGGCAATTTGATCCTCGGCAAGTTCAAGCTCGGCTTTGCGGATCAGCCGGTCGCGCATTCGGATGCGGTGTTCAACTTCCTCGGCATGGTGCTGGTCGGTTGGGGCAGCGTTCTGCTCGGCGGCTGCCCGCTGCGTCAGCTCGTTCTGGCGGGCGAGGGCAACAGCGATTCGGCGATCACGGTGCTCGGTTTTCTGGCGGGCGCTGCGGTTTCGCACAACTTCGGCCTCGCTTCGAGCGCGAAGGGCATCGGCGCGGGTCCGGTGCTGTGGGTGCTGATCGCGGGATTTGTTTTCCTCGCGCTGATCTCGGTGGAAGGAAAAATCGCCCAAGACGCTTGAGGTGCTCGCGGATCATATGACAGCCGTATACAACATTCAGCGATTTGCGGCGTCGCAGGGCTACACGGTCAAGGTGACCGAGACCGAAGACGGCGACTATGCGCTGAACCTGTCGAAATGACCTACGTTGCAACGTTCTACACGCATGCCGCGGCGATGCTGACGCACCGAACGATGACAAAAAACGGGATTGCGGCGCGGATGATGCCGGTCCCGCGGGAGCTGTCGTCGAGCTGCGGTACCTGCGTGCGCTATGAAGCGCCGGATCCGTGCTACGCAATGCTCGACCGTGACGTCGAGCAGGTCGCCGAGGCGGCCGAAACCGGCTATGTGATCCGCAGGACGTATCAATGACCAAAAACAAAACGGAGACCTTAAACGGTCTCCGTTTTTAATCGGATCCTATCGCGTTCCGGTCGAGCCGAAGCCGCCGTCGCCGCGCTCGGTTTCGGGCAGAGAATCGACCTGCTCGAAATCCAGCTGCAGATACGGCATGACGACAAGCTGCGCGATACGGTCACCGTCATGGACGGTACGCGGCTCCTGAGAGTCGTTGTACAGCGCAACGATGTATTCGCCGCGGTAATCGGAATCGACAACGCCGACGCAGTTCGCAGGTCTTAGGCCTTGTCGGGAAGCGAGACCGCTGCGTGCAAAGCAGGCGGCGAAGTATCCGTCCGGAAGCGCGGCGGTGATGCCGGTGCCGATCCGTTCGGTCGTATGCGGCGCGATCACGACCGGTTCGGCAAGGCAGGCGTACAGGTCATAGCCGGCTGCGGCGGACGAGCCGCGGGTCGGGGTGCGCGCGTTTTCGCACAGTTTTTTCAGCGGAACTTTCAGCATATCCGTTTCCTCCGGAAGGGACTTTTGGACAGTATACCATGCCGCGGCGCGGTTTGCAAGCCGGACGGAGAACGGAAAAAGCAGCTTTTCCGATCGGAAAAACTGCTTTCGTTCAGTTCTGCTTTTGCGCTTCGCGGTAGCGCGCGCGGCACTGTTCGATGATTTGCAGCGCCTCCTTCTTGCCGCGGAACGGATAGGTCTTGACCGGAATGTTCTGCAAAACCTTGTAGTTTTGAAAAAAGTTTGTGATCTCCTTGAGCGTGAACGCCGGCAGGTCGGAAAGATCCTCGACGTTGTCGTAGCGCGGATCGCAGTCGACGACCGAGATCAGCTTGTAATCCTCCTTGCCGCCGTCGAGCATCGGCAAATATCCGAGCACGCGGGCGGGCACATAGCAGCCCGGAAAGGTCGGATCCTTGCAGATGACGAGGATGTCGAGCGGGTCGCCGTCGGGTGCGAGCGTATGCTCGATAATGCCGTACTCGGCGGGGTAGATCATCGCGGAATACAGGACGCGGTCGAGCCGGATCCGTCCGGTCGTATGGTCGATCTCGTACTTGTTCTGCGAGTTCAGCGGGATCTCGATCAATGCGTCGAAGACGTTGTTTTTCATGGCAGACACCTCTCTTTGCACGGGAATCGTGTTCGCCTGAACACATTTCAGTGTAGCATGAAAAACGCGATACTGTCAAGCGCTCAGCGCCGGATGCGCCACAGCAGCAGCAGCGCCGTGCCGATCAGCCCGAACGAGACCGCCAGCACGATCCATGCCCATACGGGAACGACCGGGAGAAAAACCGGAACAGCAGAAACCCTGTGATACGGCAGCAGCTGCCGAAAAGCGGAAGGAATCATCGGACAAACCTCCTTTTGCTGTATGCAGCATACCGGACGAGCCTTAACGATACTTAAAACCGCTTGAAAAAGCGTGGAAAATGGCATACAATGTAGAAAGATTATCAAGGGAGGGCGGATATGAATCTGATGGAATCGGCGGCGAAACAGACCGTCGAACTGTTTCAACGGCTTTTTTCCGCGCAGGAGGTGCCCGCGGACGCGTACTCGCGGATGAAGTGGCCGAAAATTCTGCCGTTAATGCGTTTTACCGTGGACCGCTATGCGGCAAAAGACTACGGTCACCTGATGGTGATGCAGACCAAAGCAATGGGCGGACTGATGCGGCTCGTGACCGTGTCGTTTACGCCGTCGGCAGGCGGCACGGTGCCGTATCTTCTGATCGACTGCATGGCGATGCGGCAAAAGCGCACGGTGTTTGTGGAGTATTACGACTGCACCGCGGGCGGCGCAACGGTGCCGTCACTCGACGCGCTGAAAAACGCGTATGCCGACGTCCCGGAATACGAAGAAAAACCGGCGTGGTATGTCGGCGAGCGCATGGGATGTTCTTTGATCAAGGGGGTGAGCGACGGCAGCGAAACGCGCCTTGTTTCGATGGTGCGTGATTCGGTCGAAGCGTATCTTTCCCTGTGCGCCGCAGCGCCGAAGGATCCGAACAACCTCTCAAAGCTCCGCGCCTTCCAAAACCGCATGATCACGGAGGGCAATCCGTCCTCCTCCACGATGGAACGCGTGCTCGGGAAAGCGGGCGCGGAGGCATTTTTCCGCACAGCGGTCATGCCGATTGGCGGAGGAACCGATTGACCGGGTCGTGAAACAATACTTCCCGAAGAACCGAAAAACCGATAACGCCGTGCCGGCACACCGGATTTTGGGTTGCAGCGCGTACCGGAACATGGTACAATCACAACATAAGAGAAAAACGGAGGAATAGACTTGCATGAAAGTCGTTATGATCCTGGTAGACAGCGTAAACCGCCGGTTTCTGAACTGCTACGGCTCCAAAGAGCCTGCGTTCACACCGAACCTTGACCGCCTTGCCGCGCGCGGAACGGTCTTTGAGAACCATTGGTGCGGCTCATCGCCGTGCATGCCTGCCCGGCGCGACATCATGACCGGCCGGCTGAACTTTCTCGAAAAGCCCTGGGGCGGCATCGAGCCGTTCGATCAGCCGCTGCCCAAAATGCTGGCGACGGCGGGCGTGTTCAGCCATATCGTAACCGATCATTATCATTACATCCGGGTCGGCGGCGAGAATTATCTCAACGCGTTCACGACCTATGAGCTGATCCGCGGACAGGAAAAGGATCCCTGGAAGCTGCGTCCCGAGCATGCCAACCTCAAAAAGCCTGAAGCATACCGCGGAACGTTCTCCCCGGACCACGAGGACAACATGGCGGAGTTCACGGAGGAGCAGACCTATCCGACGCCGGTGACGATGCAGCATGCCGCCGAATGGCTCGAGCAGAACGCCGACGCGGACAACCTGTTCCTGTGGACCGAGGGCTTCGATCCGCATGAGCCGTTCGACGTGCCGCAGGCGTATCTCGACCTGTATGCCGCGGAGGTGAAGGTCGATTCGAACGAGCCGAACTTCTGGCCGCCGTATGCGAAGAACACATTTACCGAGGAGGAGACGAAGCGGCTCCGCGTGCGCTACAAGGCACTGCTCTCGATGACCGACGCCTACATCGGCAGGATCTTCGACGTGCTCGACCGGCACGACATGTGGAAGGACACGATGGTCGTGTTCACGACCGACCACGGCTATATGCTCGGCGAGCACGGCTACTGGTCCAAGAACTACATGCCCGCCTATAACGAAGTATTTCATCTGCCGCTGATCATCTGGCATCCCGAGGCGAAGATCCGCAGGTTTAACGGCCTCACGCAGAACATCGATCTGTACCCTACCATGCTGAACCTGTTCGGCGTCGACCCGAAGCTGCAGCGTCACCGCATCAGCGGAAAGAACCTGCTGCCGGCACTTATGGGCGAGACGGACAAGGTGCGCGACGAGATCATCTACGGCTATTTCGGAAAGAGCGTCAACTACTTCGACGGCCGGTACACCTACTTCCGCGCGGCGAAGGATCCGTCGAATCGCCCGCTGTATGTCTACACGGCGATGCCCGCGACTTCCGGCAAGTATTACGGCACGGATTCGGTTGAGAAGGAGAACTACAGCCGGATCGGATACGGCCATCTCGGCTACACGGATTATCCGGTGTTCCGGATTCCGGCGGACATCATCGGGATCACGTCGTCGTCCGGCGGTTTCGGACCGCGCAGTGAGGACAACGCCGAATCGCTCGTGTTCGATCTTGCAAGCGACTATGCGCAGGAGCATCCGCTCTCGGATGCTGCAATCGAAGCGCGCTGCGTCGAAGGCCTTATGCGCTGCATGCTGGCGCATCAGGCGCCGCAGGAACAGTTTGAACGGCTCGGACTCTGAGCAAGGGGCATAGAACGAAGCAAAAACGATCCCCGGACTACGGGACGTAAGGACGCCGCAAAGGGCGTCCTTTTTTGTGCGTGCATCTACCCGGGACATCGAAAAGACCGTTTCAAATGCACGGGAAGAATTGCATTTTTGCGCGGCGGATGCTATACTGATTCCGGTAGCTGCGATCACGCAGAACGCGGGAACCGGGATTGCCCGGCACCGAACGAATGGAAGGGAGAAACCGGAAATGGACCGATCAAACTGGACACCGGAATTTTGCAAACGCTTTGCACGGCATGAGGATGAGCTGAAATGGCTTTACTGTGAGCTGTATCATAACGATAGGCAGGCGTACGAATCCTTTGTCGGCATGCTCTGGCGTGCCTATGAAGCGCGGCCGGAGTCGCTGAAGCGGATAGACCGTGCGCGCGAGGAGGTGCCGGATTGGTATCGCGGACACGATCTGGTCGGCATGCTGATGTATGTGAACGCATTCGCGGGCACGCTGAAAGGCGTCGAAAAGAAGCTTGATTATATCACCGACTGCGGCGTCAATTATCTGCATCTGATGCCGCTGCTGGAAAGCCCGAAGGGACGCAGCGACGGCGGTTACGCGGTCAGCGATTTCCGCAAGGTGCAGCCGGAGCTCGGCACGATGGACGATCTGAAAGCGCTTGCCGATAAGTGCCACGAGCGCGGCATCGCGGTCTGTCTCGATTTTGTGATGAATCACACGAGCGAGGATCACGAATGGGCGCGCCGGGCGCGCGCGGGCGAAAAGGCGTATCAGGACCGCTACTTTTTCTACGACAGCTGGGAGATCCCGAACGCCTACGAACAGACCGTGCCGCAGGTGTTCCCGACGACGGCGCCGGGCAACTTCAGCTGGTGTCCCGAGGCGAACAAGGTCGTTATGACGACGTTCTATCCCTACCAGTGGGACCTGAACTATGCGAATCCGGTCGTGTTCAACGATATGACCGACAACATGCTGAACCTGTGCAACCACGGCGTCGACATCATCCGGCTCGACGCGGTGCCGTACATCTGGAAGGCGCTCGGCACGCCGTGCCGCAACCTCCGGCAGGTGCACACGCTCGTGCGTATGATGCGAATGGTCTCTGAGATCGTCTGCCCGGGCACGCTGCTGCTCGGCGAGGTGGTCATGGAGCCGAGCAAGGTCGTTCCGTACTTCGGCACCGTGGAAAAGCCCGAATGCCATCTGCTTTACAACGTGACGACGATGGCGTCAATCTGGCACACCGTTGCGACCAAGGACGTAAGGCTGCTGCGGCACCAGATGGAGCAGGTGTTCGCGCTGCCCAAGCAGTACACGTTTTTGAACTATCTCCGCTGCCATGACGACATCGGCTGGGGTCTGGACTATGACTTTTTGCAGCAGTTCGGGCAGCAGGAGGTTCCGCACAAGAAGTACCTCAACGACTATCTGACCGGCAAGTGGTACGGCAGTCCTGCCCGCGGCGAGCTGTACAACGACGATCCCCGGCTCGGCGACGCGCGCCTGTGCGGCACCACGGCGTCGCTCTGCGGCATCGAGTCCGCAAGGGCGAGCGGCGACAAAGCCGCGCTCGAAAAGGCGATCCGGCTCGATGAGATGCTGCATGCGTTCATGTTTACGCTCAGCGGCGTGCCGGTTCTGTACAGCGGCGACGAGATCGCGCAACAGAACGACAACGCCTACCGCGACGATCCGTATAAGCGCGCGGACAGCCGCTATCTGCACCGCGGCGATCTGAACTGGAACAAGGCGCGCATGCGGAACCTCAGGAACACGACCGAAGGCAAGGTGTTCCGCGCGATCCGGACGCTTGAAACGCTGCGCGCGGGCTACAACGTGTTCGACGACGCGGCGGACACGTGGAACCTGGAAACGCACAACAACCACGTGCTCGGCATCGGGCGGTACTGCCGCGGCGAAAAGCTGCTGGCGCTGTTCAACTTTGCCGACGATGAGCAGACTGCGTGGGTGCAGGATCCGACACGGTTTGTCGATCTTCTGACCGGCGAGCAGCGCGACGCAGGCGCGGTGAAGCTGCCGGCGGGCGGATTTGTGTGGCTGTTTCAAAGCGTGTAAGAAGGGCAGAAGAAGCAGCGCGCGTTGCTCGAACAGCTCATGGGCAAGGAGAACGTCACGCCGGACGGTCAGAAGATCAAGATCTACTGCAATATCGGCAGCCGGATGACGTTCCGGCGGTGCTGAACAACGACGGCGGCGGCATCGGTCTGTTCCGTTCGGAGTTCCTGTATCTGAACTGCGACGACTATCCCACCGAGGACTATCAGTTTGAGGCGTATAAGAAGGTGCTGTCCGATATGGGCGGCAGAGAAGTCGTGATCCGCACGCTGGACATCGGTGCAGACAAGTAGATTGCCTACTTCAACCTCCCGAAGGAGGAGAACCCGGCGCTCGGCAACCGCGCGCTGCGCATCTGCCTGAACCGGCCGGAGATCTTCCATACGCAGATCCGCGCCCTGTATCGCGCCTCGGCATACGGCAGGCTCGGCATCATGTTCCCGATGGTCACGAGCATCTGGGAGGTCAAGGAAGCCAAAAAGATGTGCGAACGTGTCAAGGCGGAACTGACCGCGGAGGGCATTCCGTTCAGCGAGGAAGTCGAGCTCGGCATCATGATCGAGACGCCGGCGGCGGCCGTCATGAGCGACCGGCTTGCGAAGGAGGTCGATTTCTTCTCCTGCGGAACAAACGATCTGACGCAGTATACGCTCGCCTGCGACCGACAGAACGCGGATCTCGGACGTTTTCTTCAACCCGCATCATCCGGCCGTCCTGCGGCTTCTGAAGCTGGTTTGCGAGAATGCGCACAAGAACGGCGTGTGGGTCGGCATCTGCGGCGAACTCGGCGCGGATCTCGCGCTGACCGAGACGTTCCTGTCGATCGGCATCGACGAGCTGCCCGTCTCGCCGCGCGCGGTGCTTCCGCTGCGCCGGAAGGTGCTCGAAACCGATGTTTCCAAGGTGCGCGAAAAGGTCCTTGCCGATCTGATGAGCGACGAGAATGCGATCTGATTGTTTCATAATCAAAAGCGGAGCCGGTTCGGCTCCGCTTTTTGTCGGATTCAATGTCCGCGCACCGAGAAGCGCCGTTCAAAGGGGACCTTCTCGATCTCGGTGATCTGCAAATCGGTGATGTGGAGGTGCGGCTGACTTTTGAGCTGGACGAGAAGCTTGCGGATCTGTGTCACGCTGCCCTGCACTTCCATCAGAACGCTGCCGTCGGGCAGATTGTCGACCCAGCCGGTCAGACAAAGGCTGCGCGCAAAGTAATACGCCATGTAGCGAAACCCGACGTGCTGCACGCTGCCCGAAAACCGGATCCGCCACCGGACCGATGCGCTCTGCTCCAACTGCCTGTCCTCCGTTTTTTCTTACTATAACGGAAAACGGCGCAAGCGTCAAGGGCGAGGCGGAACGGAGGGCGGCAGGGACACGGACAGCCGCCTGAACGGTGCTGCAAAACGGTGCGGCGGACGGTTCGTCCGGCACGGCGCGAAAGGAAAGAAATATATCTTCTTTTTCTGCGCGAAACCTGTGTACGAATAAAACCGAACGTGCTATACTGTAAAAGGAGCGTAAACTCCAATATTCTGCAGAAAGCAAAGAAAGAGGATAAACATGCCAACGACAGCGAAGGATATCATGCGGCTCATTCAGGAGCAGGACATTTTGATGGTTGATTTCAAGATCGTGGATATCGACGGACAGTTCCGTCATGTGACGATTCCGGCGGCGAATTTCACCGAGGAGACGATGCAGAACGGCATCGGCTTCGACGCGTCCAACTACGGTTATGCCGTCGTGGAAAAGAGCGATATGGTCTACATCCCCGATCTGGATACCGCGCAGATCGATCCGTTCTGTGGCGTCAAGACGCTGTCCATGATCGGCAACGCGATGATTATCGACTATCCGAACAACCGTCCGCTGCCGCACTATCCGCGCAACATCATGCAGGCCGCGGTGCAGTATCTCAGGGACAGCGGCATCGCCGACACGATGCAGATCCTGCCGGAGTTTGAGTTTTACCTGTTCGACCGGGTCGGCTGGACCGTATCGAACAATGAGATCAGCGCGTATGTCGACACAAAGCAGGCGCATTGGAACAGCGCCGCAGAGGGCAGCGGCTGCGTGGTTCCGATGCAGAAGCATTATCACGTTGCCAAGCCGCTCGATCGAACCTTTGAATGCCGAAGCGAGATGTGCCTCGAGATTGAAAAGGCCGGCATTCCGGTCAAGTACCATCATCCCGAAGTCGGCGGCGCGGGACAGTTCGAGATTGAACCGCTGCTCGGCGAAGTGACCAAGATGGCCGACGGAACGATGATGATCAAGTACATCATCCAGAATGTCGCCAAGAAGTACGACCTCAGCGCGACGCTGATGCCCAAGCCCGTCTACGGCGAGGCCGGAAGCGGCATGCACGTGCACATGCTGCTGCTCAAGGACGGCGAGCCGGTCTTCTCCGACGACAACGGCTATTCGCATCTGAGCCGCGAGGCGCACTGGTTCATGGGCGGCCTTCTGAAGCATATTTCCTCGCTCTGCGCGATCACGAATCCGTCGACGAACTCGTTCAAGCGGCTCGTGCCGGGATTTGAAGCGCCGGTTACGGTCGGCTATGCGACGTCGAACCGCAGCGCGGTCATCCGCATCCCGGCCTATGCAAAGTCACCGAAGCTGCGCCGGTTCGAACTGCGCAATCCCGACGCGACCTGCAACCCGTACTTCTGCTACGCGGCGATCCTGATGGCGGGCATCGACGGCATCCGGAACCGGATCGACCCGCACGAGAACGGCTGGGGTCCGTACGACATGAACCTGTACGACCTGTCGGAGGAGGAGAAGAAAAAGCTCCATCATCTGCCGACGTCGCTCGAGCAGGCGCTCGATGCGCTCGAACAGGATCACGACTATCTGACGGCTGGCGGCGTGTTCCCGGAATCGCTGCTGAAGACGTTCATCGCCCGCAAGCGTGCGGAGTGCTTTGAACTCTCGAAGATCCCGCATCCGGCGGAGTTCGACCGCTATTATAATCTGTAAATCCATTGGCCGGTGACGGAGGGGAAACAAACGTCTATGGAGAAGCAACCCGGTTTCGCGCACGCCGGAAAAGGGACGTCGTTTTGGCGTCTGTGGTTCTGGAAGCCGATTCTGTTTCTGATCGTTTTTCTGCTGTTCTTCAGCCTGTTCGTCGTGCCGATGGGGCTCGGACAGGCGATCAACACGCTGATGAATACGGCGTATCATATTCTGATGAACACCGTGTTCTACATCATGGCGATCGCCGTGATCGCGGGCGCGATCTCGGAGCTGCTGTCCGAGTACGGTGTCGTTGAACTGATCAACAAGCTGCTTTCGCCGCTGATGCGCCCGCTGTTCGGCATGCCCGGCGCGTCGGCGCTCGGCGTCGTCACGACGTATCTGTCGGACAATCCGGCGATCCTGACGCTGGCAAACGATCGGAAGTTCCGGCGGTATTTCAAAAGATACCAGGTTCCGGCGCTGACGAACCTCGGAACCGCGTTCGGCATGGGTCTGATCGTGACGAGCTCGATGCTCGCACTTTCAACCCGGCTCGGCAGCGGCGTCGCATGGGCGGCGCTGTGCGGAAACCTCGGCACCGTGGTTGGCGCGATCGTCAGCACGCGGCTGATGCTGTTCTTCATGAAGCGCGCGTACGGCACTGAGGCGACGGACGAAGCCGAAGCGCCGGAGGAGGAGCGAACCAAGCAGGGTGAGCGCCCGCGCGGTTTTCTGCATGTGCTGAGCGCGCTGATGGCCGGCGGCAAAAAGGGCGTCGATCTCGGTCTTGCGATCATTCCGGGCGTGCTGGTCATCTGCTCGCTTGTGATGATGCTGACCTACGGCGCGCCCGCGGACGGCGTCTACACCGGTGCCGCCAAGGAAGGCATCGCGCTGCTGCCGGAGATCGCGGACAAGATCGGATTTGTGCTGAAACCGCTGTTCGGCTTTTCGACGAACGAGGCGCTTGCGATCCCGGTGACGGCGCTCGGCTCGGCCGGCGCAGCGCTGAGCATGATCGCGCAGTTCGCCGCGGACGGCAACATCACGCTCAACGATATCGCGGTCTACACCGCGATCTGCATGTGCTGGAGCGGATACCTCAGCACGCATGTTTCGATGATGGACGCCCTAAAGTGCACGAGATTCACCGGCAAGGCGATCCTGTGCCACACGCTTGGCGGCCTCTGCGCCGGCATCGCGGCACACTGGTTATTTATGCTCATCAGTTATATCGTTCATCTCTGAAATCCACGCAAACAGCGTCGCAAAATGCGGCGCTGTTTTTCTGTTTACAGATGCGGACATTTGGACTATAATAGGTCGGAAACCAACGAGGGGGAAGAGAAATGAAACAGATCGCGGTGGTCACCGGCGCGTCGTCGGGCATGGGAATGGAGTTTGTGAAGGCGATCGACCGGGAATACCGGCTCGATGAGATTTGGGTGATCGCAAGACGGCTCGACCGACTCGAGGCGCTGCAAGCCGATTGCAAAGCCAAGATCCGGCCGCTTGCATGGGATCTTACCGACATGCAGAGCTTTTCCGCCTACCGGGCGCTTTTGGAAGCGGAACAGCCGCAGATCCGGCTGCTCGTCAACGCGGCGGGCTACGGCCTGTTCGGCACGTTTTCCGGGATGGGGTGCGACGAACAGCTCGGTATCATCGATCTGAACAGCCGCGCGCTGACCGCGATGTGCAGCCTGAGCCTGCCGTATCAGAAAAAAGGCGACGCGATCGTCAACCTCGGTTCAAATTCCAGCTGGCAGCCGGTGCCGTACATGACCGTGTACGGCGCGACGAAGGCGTATGTGCTGAGCTTCAGCCGGGCGCTCGGGCGGGAGCTGAAGCAGCAGGGGATCCATGTGATGTGCGTCTGCCCGGGGTGGATTAAGACCGAGTTTATGGATCGCGCCGTGCGCGACGACACAATCACCTATTACGATCGCTGGTATACGGCCGAACAGGTCGTCGAACAGGCGATGCATGATCTGAAAAAGCGCAAAAAGATTTCGATTCTCGGCGCGCCGGTCCGCAGTCAGGTGCGGCTTGTCAAGCTGCTTCCGGCGGACTGGATCATGAACATCTGGTGCAGACAGCAGGGCAAGGCATGAGCGGACAAACGGTACGGCAAAAGATCCTTGCCTTTATGCGGCGCGAGCCGGTCTTACTGATTTCCGCACTTGCCGCGCTGATCAGCTGCTGCTTTGTACCGCCGGATAAGGCATACCTGGGCTATTTTGATCTTCGGACGCTTGCGCTTTTGTACTGCCTGATGACGGTCGTCGCGGGACTGAGGGCGGCTGGATTGTTTCAGGTACTTGCGCATGCGCTCTGCCGGCGTGCAAAGAGCGTGCGCGCGGTCGGCGTTCTGCTCGTGCTGCTGAGCTTTTTCTCGGCGATGCTGATCACAAACGACGTCGCACTGTTGACCTTTCTTCCGTTTGCCGTGACCGTGCTGACGTTTGCGCAGAAGCGGCAGGCGTTGATCCGAATCGCCGTTCTGCAGACCATGGCGGCAAACCTCGGCAGCATGCTGACGCCGGTCGGCAACCCGCAGAACCTGTATCTGTATTCGCATTACGGGCTCGACGTCGGGACCTTTGTGCAAACGACGCTGCCGGTCTGGGCGGTGTCGCTCGGACTGATTCTGTTGCTGTGCCTTTCTCTGGATCGCGCACCGCTGGCCGCATCGGACGGAGCACATGCCGTGCCGGACGGCAAAAAGATTGCGCTGTACGGCGCGCTGTTTGCAGTATGTCTGCTTGTTGTGGTGCGCGTGCTGCCGTGGTGGGCGATGCTGCTGATCACCGTTGCCGCTCTGTTCGCGTGCGATCGGAAGACGCTGCTGAAGGCGGATTTTTGTCTGCTGTTGACGTTTTTGGCGTTTTTTGTGTTCTCGGGAAACCTTGCACGGATCGAGGCGGTGGACGCGCTGCTCAAAAATCTGCTGAACGGGCGGGAATTTTTGGTATCGGTGCTGACCAGTCAGATCATCAGCAACGTTCCCGCAGCGCTGTTGCTGTCCGGCTTTACGGATAACGCCCTCGCGCTGCTGCTCGGCGTCAACGTCGGCGGACTCGGAACGCCGATCGCAAGTCTTGCGAGTCTGATCGGGCTCAAGCTCTACGCCGCGACGGACGGCGCAAAGTCCGGACGGTTCCTCACACAATTTTTGCTCGTCAACGCGGCGCTGCTGGTTCTGCTGTCGGGGTTCTGCTTGCTGGTATACTGAAATAAGCCGGAGAGCTGCTCTCCGGCTTTTGCTTTTTTGGGCGGTTACTGTGCGGGCAGACAGTCCGTTTCGATCGTTTCGTAAACGCCCCGGGTACGGGAAAGGACGCTGTCAAGGAGCACTTTTCCGCTTTTTACCGTCTCTTCGACGAATGCCCGGTCGTGCAGCGACTGCAGGTTGATGCAGACGTTCAGCCAGGCACCCTTGGCGGCCGCTTCGACGGCTGCCGCTGCAACGCCGAGATCGCTCGCGCAGTTCGGATTGACCCGCCCGGGCAGCGTTTCCAGCAGGGCGGCGGTTTGGTCGCAGAGTTCGAGCATCCGGTATGGCGGGCGGATCGCCCCCTTGGTCGCATCCTCGATCGCTGCACGGCGCACGGCCTTCTGTTCGTCGGTGTCTTTCGGCAGATGCAGCGCATCCATGACGGCATCGAACGCATGCGTGTCTGCTTCGAGAACGTCCGTAAAGGCGTCTTTCAACTGCAGCCCCAGTTCTCTGGCTTTTTCCGCGCCGGCCCAGAGGTCGGCGTATTTTTTGCGCCCGACAGTAAGGTTTGCGGTCATCGTGCCGAGCGCGGCGCCGCATGCGCCGAACAGTGCGGATGCCGATCCGCCGCCGGGCGCGGGCGCGTCGCTGGCCAGTACGTCCAAAAAGGTTTTCACATCGAGGTCGGATAAACGGTTCATACGGTCTCCTTTCCGTTTCTGCACACGCCGCGCTTCCAGACTGCGGCGGCGCGGTTGGTTCCGTAACGGTAGATCAGCTGTTCGAGATTGTCCGCATCCCAGACGACGAGATCGCAGAGTTTGCCGGGTTCGAGCGTACCGAGCCGGTCGGACAGTCGGATCGCGGCTGCGCCGTTCAGCGTAGCGGCGGAGAGCACCTCCTCCGGCGTCAGCCGTCCGTAGAGGCAGGCGGCGGTCATGGCGAAGGGCAGGGAAAGGTTCGGTGTCGAGCCGGGGTTCATATCGGTCGCGACGGCGACAGGAACATCCGCGTCGATCATGCCGCGGAAATTGCCGTACGGCTTTTGCAGATAGAACGAGGTCGCCGGCAGCATAACCGCGATCACGCCGCCGTCCTTGAGCGCACGGATGCCGTCCGCGCCGGTCTCGCTGAGGTGGTCGCAGCTGACGGCGCCGACGCGCTTTGCGGCTTCGGTACCGCCGATTTCCCGTATTTCATCCGCGTGCAGCTTCGGCAGAAGACCGTACCGCTTTCCGGTAAGCAGGATCCGCTCGGCCTGTTCGGCCGTGAACACGCCTGCGTCGCAGAAGACGTCGCAGAACGCGGCAAGCCCTTCTGCGGCAACGGCCGGAATCGCGATGTCGCAGAGAAAGTCTACATAGTCCTCGTGCGACATTTCCTCGGGAAACGCGTGCGCACCGAGAAACGTTGCCGCAAGATCGGGATTGTCGCTTTTCAGCCGCTGCACGACGCGGAGCTGCTTCTGCTCGGTCGCAAGGTCGAGCCCGTAGCCGCTTTTGATCTCGAGCGCGGTCGTGCCGTGGGCGAGCATCTCGTCCATCAGCGCTTTGGTCTTTGCATAAAGCGCATCCTCGCTTGCGCGGCGCGTTTCGCGGACCGTGGACAGGATGCCGCCGCCGGCGGCGAGAATTTCGAGATACGTTGCGCCGGCGAGCTTCCTTGCAAGCTCCTTTTCGCGCCAGCCGCCGAACACAAGGTGCGTGTGGCAGTCGACAAGGCCCGGCGTCACGAGACGGCTTTGGCAGTCAACGACCTCGTCTGCTTCGGGCGGTTTGCCTTCGCCAAGCGAAACGATCCGTTCGCCCTCGCAAAGGAGCCATGCGTCATGCAGACGACGGATCTCGCCCTGCGCCTTTCCAAAGACGGCTTCGGTGCCGCAGGCGGTTGCGAGTTCGCCGATGCGAGTGAATAAGCGCCTCATAACAGCTGATTCTCCAGAACCTGCTTTTGCGGGTCGAACTGCTCGATCTGCAGGTAGTATGCCGCCGAATCGATCAGCGCGGCCATCGGCGAAAGGCCGATGATCTCGGTTCCGATGATGTTCACGCCGTAGCGCGCTGCCTCGAAGCGAACCAGCTCGAGCACACGGTACAGCGGCGTTTGCCGGAAGTCGCACATGTTGATCGAGACCTGCGCGATATTGCGCTCCTCGAGCATGACGCCGAGCGCCTTGACGGACTTGAGCCCGCCGCTCGATTCGCGGATGATTTTCGCGATGCGGCTTGCAATCGAAACGTCCGGCGTATCCAGGTTGATGTTGAACGCGATCAGCGGCATACGCGCGCCGACGGCGACGACGCCCGCGCTCGGATGGATGCGGTTGCCGCCGAAATCCGGGTGCCATTGTTCGTCGAGCACCTTTTCGGCCATGCCCTCGAACTGACCCCTGCGGATCGCGGCAAGGTTTTTGCGGTGCGGCGCGGACGCGCTTTCTTCATACAGAAACACCGGAAGATCCAGCTCGTCAGAAAGACGCTTGGCAAGCTTTTTGGACAGCTCGACGCATTCCGCCATCTCCATACCGCGAACCGGAACGAACGGGATCACATCGACCGCGCCCATGCGCGGATGCTCGCCCTCGTGGACGCGGAGGTCGATCTTCTCGACCGCGGCCCTGGCAAGCGCGAACGCGGCTTCCAGAACCCTTTCCGGCTCGCCGAGAAACGTGAACACCGAGCGGTTGTGGCTCGCGTCCGAGGAATAGTCGATCAGCGTGACGCCCGGAACGGCGCGCACGCAGTCGGCAACCGCTTCGATGATCTCGGGGCGGCGGCCTTCGCTGATGTTCGGGATACATTCCATCAATTTTGCCATATCGTTACTCCTTCAAAGCATTCTGAACGGCAGCATGGATCAGCGCATCGTCGGCGATGTGCGGGACGGTGATGCAGTCGGTGCCTTCGTTGTCGCGGTTGTAGGCGAGTACGGTCTCGATCGCATTCTCGTTCCGCGCCCATGCGCGCCGCGCGACGCCGCCCATCGTGTCCCACGGCATCGCGGATTTCAGAATCGTGTCCACGCGCTCGCTGCCGTCAAGCACCATGCCGAAGCCGCCGTTGACAGCCTTGCCGATGCCGACGCCGCCGCCGTTGTGCAGCGCGATCAGGCTCATGCCGCGCGCCGCGTTGCCGGCAAAGCACTGCACGGCCATGTCGGCCATAATGTTCGAACCGTCCTTGATGTTGCTCGTCTCGCGGAACGGCGAATCCGTGCCGCCGGTGTCATGGTGGTCGCGTCCGAGCATGACCGGCCCGATCTCGCCGTTTCGAACCATTTCGTTGAAGCGCAGCGCGATCTTCAGCCGGCCCATTGCGTCCTGATACAGGATGCGCGCCTGCGTGCCGACGACCATCTTGTTCTTCTTGGCGTCGCGTACCCAGACCCAGTTGTCGCGATCCTGATAGCGCCGCGTCGGGTCGATGCAGTCCATCGCGGCCTGGTCGGTCTTGTCGAGATCCTCGGGCTTGCCGGACAGGCAGACCCAGCGGAACGGGCCGTAGCCGTAGTCGAACAGCTGCGGGCCGAGAATGTCCTCAACGTAGGACGGATAGACGAAGCCGTCTTTTTCGTTTTCGCCGTTTTTGCAGATCCGGGTGACGCCGGCGTCATAAACGGCCTTCAGGAAACTGTTGCCGTAGTCAAAGAAGTACGTTCCGCGGGCGGACAGCGTATCGATTGCGGCAATGTGCTGCAAAAGTGAAGCGTCCACGGCTTTCCGGAACGCTTCGGGATCTTCGGCAAGCAGTTTTGTCCGCTGCTCGAACGAAAGCCCGACCGGGCAGTAGCCGCCTTCATAGACCGCGTGGCAGGAGGTCTGATCGCTTAAGAGATCGACGTGCACGTTCTGCTCGATCAGATAGTGCAGAAGGTCGACGACATTGCCGTGGTACGCGATCGCAAGCGGTTTGCCAGCCGCCTGCGCTTCCTCAGCCCATGCGACACATTCGGCAAGGTCGTCGCTGACGCGGCTGACCCAGCCCTGCCGGTAGCGCGTGTCAATGCGCGACGCATCGACTTCCGCGATGATCGCAGCCGCACCGGCAATTTCGGCCGCCTTGCCCTGCGCGCCGCTCATGCCGCCGAGTCCGGCCGAAACAAACAGCCTTCCGGCAAGATCCTTGTCCTTCGGAATGCCGAGCTTGAGCCGTCCGGCGTTCAGCAGCGTGTTGAACGTGCCGTGGACGATGCCCTGCGGGCCGATGTACATCCAGCCGCCGGCGGTCATCTGCCCGTAATTCGCAACGCCGAGCGCAGCGGCACGGTTGAATTCCTCAGGTTTATCGAACAGACCGACCATCAGACCGTTCGTCAGAATCACGCGCGGCGCGTTGGCATGGGAACGGAACACACCGAGCGGATGGCCGGATTCGATGACAAGCGTCTGCGTATCGGTCAGCTCGCGCAAATACTGCTTGATCAGAAGGTATTGCATCCAGTTCTGGCAGACCTGCCCGGTTTCGCCGTAGGTGACAAGCTCATAGGGGTAGAGCGCGACCTCAAAGTCGAGATTGTTGTCGATCATGACCTGAAAAGCGCGTCCTTCGATACACTTGCCCTCATAAGCATCGATCGGCTTTCCCCAGATGCGTCCCGCGGGGCGGAAGCGGTAGCCGTAAATGCGGCCGCGGGTCTTGAGCTCTTCCATGAATTCGGGCGCGAGCTCGGCATGAAACTGCTCGGGAATGTAGCGAAGCGCGTTCTTGAGCGCAAGCTCCATGTCGTGCTCGGACAGGTGGGAATCGCGGCGCGGCGCGCGGCGGATGCCGGGTTCAAACGGTTTCGGCTCGGGGAGCCGGTCGAGCTTCAATACACAGTCCATAGATCCTCCTTGCAGACTTTGCGTGGTTCAATGAAAATCGGGAAGCATCTGCTTCACGGTGTTTTCGATTTCGGTATTGCGGATCAGCGTGTTGATCGCAGCAACGTGCGGACGCAGCTCTTCGTCCTGCGCGTAGAACGGGACGACCGCGCGGACCTTGTCGTAAACGACCTGCTGCGCGGGACTTAACTCGCAGGTCTTGCGCAGGTCAATCCCCTGTACGGCAGCCATCAGTTCAAACGCGAGCACCGAGTACAGGTTCTCGACAATGCGGCGGCAGTTGCGTGCGGCGGTCGTGCCCATCGAGACGTGATCCTCCTGGTTCGCCGAGGACGGAATCGAATCGACGCTGGCAGGGTGCGCGTAGACCTTGTTTTCGGAGACGAGCGACGCCGCGGAATACTGGCAGATCATGTAGCCCGAGTTGATGCCGCCGTCCGGCGCTAAAAATGCCGGCAGCCCGTTCGACAGCGCCGGGTTGACCATGCGCTCGAGGCGGCGCTCGGAGATCGACGCAAGCTCGGCCGCCGCGATCGACAGATAGTCCATCACAAGCGCGACCGGTTCGCCGTGAAAGTTGCCGCCCGACAGGACGCTTTCGTCGTCAAGAAACAGGATCGGGTTATCGGTGACGGCGTTCATCTCGGTCTCAAAGACGTGCCGGACGTGATGCAGCGCGTCGCGCACGGCGCCGTGCACCTGCGGGATGCAGCGGATCGCGTAGGCGTCCTGCACGCGAAGCGTCCGGTTGCGCTCCATCGACGGGCTGTTTTCGCACAGCAGCCGGATGTTGCTCGCGACGAGGCTCTGTCCGCCGTGCGGACGAACCGCGTGGATGCGCGGATCGAACGCCGAAAGCAGCGCGGTAAGCGCCTGCATCGTCAGGGACGCCGTGATGTCGGCAATTTCGGTCGCGCGGTTCAGATCGTACCACGCAAGCGTGCCGATCGCGGTCATGCACTGCGTGCCGTTGATCAGCGCAAGACCTTCCTTGGCGAGCAGATGAAACACCGGAATGCCGGCGCGGCGCATGGCTTCGCCGCCGGGCATGCGTTCGCCCTGATAGATCGCCTCGCCCTTGCCGAGCAGCACGAGTGCCATGTGGGCAAGCGGAGCAAGGTCGCCGCTCGCGCCGAGCGAACCCTGTTCGGGCACGATCGGATGAACGCCCTTGTTCAGCATCGCGATCAGCGCTTCGATCAGTTCGCGCCGGATGCCGGAATAGCCTTTGGAGAGCGCATTTGCACGGAGCAGCATCATCGCGCGAACGGTCTCCTCGGGCAACGGCGTGCCGACGGCAACGCAGTGACTCAGGATCAGATTCTCCTGCAGCTGCGCGCTCTGATCGCTGCCGATGGTGATCTTGGAAAACTCGCCGAACCCGGTCGAGATGCCGTAAACGGTGCGTCCTTCGCGCACGATGCGCTCGACGAGCGCGCGCGAAGCGTCGATGGCTTCATAGGTGGAAGGGGAGAGCGATACGGTCGCATGGAAGCGGGCAACCGCAACGACCTGCTCGATACGGAGAGATTCGCCGTCCAGCGTGACACGGCGAATGTTCTCGGTCAAATGGTTCATGCATCTACCGTCCTTATATGTAAAATTTAAGTATGTTCTAATCATAACACTTGCCCGCGGGACTGTCAAACGGCGGGGACAATTTCCACAAAATATACAATTTTGCGCGCCGCCCTTGAACAAAAGCGCAGCGACGTGTATAATGATAGTACCGAAGCGGCACAGGCCGCTTTGCATCCGGCAGCGGTAAGGAGGGAAGCAAGTATGGAGATTCTGTCAATGCTGAACAGTCCCGTCATGTATCTGATCTGCGGCGGCATCATTCTGTTTGTCGCCGTGACCTGCATTGTCTTTGCGGTGCGCGCGTACCGCGCGGGCAGGGCGATCGGCATCGACGAGGGCAAGATGAAACGCGTGATCGCGGCAAGCACGACGTTTGCGGTGCTGCCGAGCGTCGGTATTCTGCTCGGCGTGATCGCGCTGTCGGGCAGCCTCGGGACGCCGTGGCCGTGGCTGCGGCTCTCCGTGATCGGCGCGCTGCACTATGAGACGCAGGTCGCCGAAGCCGCATCGGAGGCGGCGGGCATCGGACGGCTGTCCGCGGCGAATATGACGCCCGAAGCGTTCTCGACGATCGCGCTGTTGATGAGCTTTTGCATCATGTGGGGCATGGTGCTCGTGATCTTCAACGGCAAGGCGTATTCGCGCCGGCTTGCCGCGCCGAAGGTGACCGAAACGCAGCCCGGAAAGAAGAAGGCGGGGCTTGCCGCGTTCGGCGATCCCGCGATGACCGCAATGTTTATCGGACTCGTTTCGGCGTATATCGCAAGCTACATCGGCACGATCGTTTCGGGCAACGGAAGGTTCACGTTCACCGGAAGCTGGCTGCCGCTTGCGGTCGCGGCGATCTCCGGACTAGCGATGGCGGTCTTCATCCGGATCCGGGAAACGAAAAAGGCCGAGTGGATCGACAGCTTTTCGGTGGCGGGCAGCATGCTGATCGCCATGGCGGCTGCGATCTTCCTCGGGAGGCTCTTGTAAAGGAGGCGCGCCATGCACGAAACCGAATCCTCCCAAAGCCGGGAGCTCTATGAATCCTATCTGAATGCGACGCACCGGCTCGGCCGCGTGCTGACCGCCGCGACGCTGCTCCTGCTCGTCGGCGCACCGTTTGTGATCGGTCTGTATCTCGGCGCGCTGCCGAACCTCGGCGCAGTGCTCAAAGCGTTCCTCGGCGTCGGTCTGGTCTATCTGATCAGCGGCATCGTCGAATATCTGATCTATGTGCCGATGCTCGGCGCAGGCGGCAGCTACCTCGCGTTCATCACCGGCAACCTGATCAACATGAAGATCCCGTGCGCGATCAACGCGCGCGACATCGTCGGCGTCAAGAGCGGTACGCCGGAAAACGAGATCATCGCAACGCTTTCGATCGCAACCTCGTCGCTGGTCACGATCGTCGTGCTCGCGCTCGGCGTGGTCCTGATGATCCCGCTGCAACCGGTGCTGCAGTCGCCGGTTTTGCAGCCTGCGTTTGAGAACGTCGTTCCGGCGCTGTTCGGCGCGATGGCGTACAAGTATTACCGCATGGACTTCAAGGTTGCGGCGATCGTGCTCGGCTGCATGACGCTGCTGTTCATTCTCGTGCCGTCGCTGATCGGCTCGACAAGCATGATGGTCATCCCGAGCGGCGCGCTTGCGATCGGTCTGACTTATCTCGGTTGGCGCAAGAAGCAGTAAGGAGGCAGCTATGCGGTATCTGTTGTATGGATTGCTCGCCCTTTTGGGCGTACTGGCGCTGCTTGTTCTGATCGCGCTGATTCGGACGCTTCTGACGCCGAAAAAGACCTCAAAGTGGCAGCCCAAGGAGGATCCCGCGCGCGAAGCGCAGTATGCGAACACGCTCTCCCGCATGGTGCAGGTTGAGACTGTGTCCCACAAGGGACAGATTCAGC
This sequence comes from uncultured Eubacteriales bacterium, assembly GCA_902790115.1. GTDB lineage: Bacteria > Bacillota > Clostridia > Christensenellales > CAG-138 > UBA3792. The sequence goes on from CADAQS010000005.1 coordinate 37,784, forward strand.
GCGAGAAGTTCCTCGGCTTCCAGAAGGTGCTCGAAGAACTGTTCCCGCTCGTGCACAGCCGGCTCGAAAAGACCGAGATCGACGGCGCGCTGCTATACTGCTGGAAAGGCAAACACCACGACCGCCCGCTCGTGCTGATGGGACATCAGGACGTCGTGCCCGCCGAGGGGACCTGGGAGCATGAACCGTTTTCCGGCGACATCGCGGACGGCAAGGTCTGGGGTCGCGGCAGCGCTGACACGAAATGCTCGGTCATGGCGTTTCTGCAGGCGGCGGAGGAACTGCTTGCGGCGGGCTACGAACCGGAGCAGGACGTGTATCTGTCCTCATCCAACACCGAAGAGGTCGGCGGCGACGGCTGTCCGAAGCTCGTGGCAGAGCTTGAGCGGCGCGGTGTGAAGCCGTACCTTGTCAACGACGAGGGCGGCTCGATCGTGACCGAGCCGATGGCGGGCGTCGTCGGCAACTATGCGATGATCGGCGTGCTTGAAAAGGGACAGGGGAACCTTCTGATCTCGGCGCGCTCGAACGGCGGTCATTCGAGCTATCCGCCCAAAAATTCGCCGATCGTCCGGCTGTCGCGGTTCGTGTGCGCGCTGGAAAAGCACAGCCCGATGCGCTCGCAGATGAATCGGCAGGCAAAGGAAATGTTCTCTTCGATGGCGCCTTACGGGCCGTTTTACCTCCGGCTGCTGTTCGGGAACCTCTGGCTGTTCAAACCTTTGCTGGTGAAGCTGATGCCTTCGATCTCGGCGCAGGCCGCGGCGCTGCTCCGCACGACCGTCGCGCCGACGATGCAGACCGGTTCGGACGGCTGCAACGTGCTCCCGCAGGAAGCGACGCTGACGCTGAACCTGCGCTACATTCCGCATCAGGACATGGAGGAGAGCAACGCGGCGATCGAGGCACTTGCGAAACGATATGACCTCGAGGTGCGGGTGCTCGACGCGTACCGGTCCTGTGAGCCGGTCGACACGCAGAATCCGGCGTTCGCGCTCGTGCGCGAGACGATCGGCGAGGTGTTCCCGAATCTGCCGGTCATTCCGTACGTCATGACGGGCGGCACGGATGCGCGGTTCTATCAGAAAATCTGCGGCGCGTGCGTGCGGTTCTCGCCGGTTGTGTACGGTCCGGCGCAGATGAAAGGCATGCACGGGCTCAACGAGAACCTCGACACGTACAGCTTGCCGGGCGCCGTGGACTATTACAAGACGCTGATCCGGAAAAACCGATAAGGGATTGACAAACGGCCGATTCTGTGATACAGTATCCTAGTTGACAGAGGTCAACCGAGGACGACAGAAGCCGTCAAAATAAGAAAAGGTTTTTCTAAACGGATATCAGGAAGGTATCGCACCGCAAAAGCGGACGGTACCTTCCTTTTTTCAGAAAGGAAACACACATGAACAAGAATCTCCGTAAACTCGTCTATGCGGCGCTGTGTCTGGCGCTCTGCTACGTGCTGCCGTTTGCGACCGGCAACAACCGCGCGCTCGGCAATATGCTTTGCCTGATGCACATCCCGGTGTTCCTCTGCGGTTTCTTATGCGGCTGGGAGTGGGCGCTTGCGGTCGGGCTGATCGCGCCGCTGCTCCGGCACTTCACGATCGGCGCGCCGCCGGTTCCGACCGCGTACGTCATGGCGTTTGAGCTGGCAGCCTACGGCCTTGTCGTCGGCCTGCTGTTCAAGGTGCTCCCGCGCAAAAAGTGGAGCATCTACGTCGCGCTCATCGCCGCAATGCTGGTTGGCCGCCTCGTGTCCGGTCTCGGCAACGTGATCGTCTACGGCTTGCAGGGCAACGCCTACGGCCTGACCGCGTTTTTGACCTCGCACTTTGTCACGCCGCTGCCGGGTATCGCGCTGCAGATCGTCGTGATCCCGCTGATCGTCATGGCGCTCGACCGTGCAAAGCTGATCGAGAACAAGCCGAAAAAGAACTGAACCGTATCACGCAAAACAAAGGCACAGTCGTCCCGAAACGGCGGCTGTGCTTTTTTTAATTGCTTTTTTCGACAAAACGTGCTACTATGACAGAAATCAACGATGCAGGGAGGTTCGTATCATGGCGTTTTTTCCGCCGATTCCGCTGATCCGGAAAAGGCTCATTCAGAAAAAGCTGCGGGAGTGCGGCGCAACGTCCGAGCAGACCGCCAAGACGCTTGCGGAAGCGGGCGTGATCAATCCCGACGGGTTCAGGCGCATCACCGAACGGCTTGTAGAGACCGGGAGCATCCATAGAACCGAAGACGGCAGGTATTATATCTGAAAACAGCAAAAAGGCTTTCCCGCGGGAAAGCCTTTTTTTACTGTAATTCGTTCGGATTTACGCCAGCTCGACGTCTTCGGGCTCGCCGCGGTTCGCCTTGCGCCACGCGGAGAACGCGTTCAGTTCGGGCTCGGACAGTTTCAGCGCGAGCGTCATGACCGCAATGTCGTCCGCATAGCCGATCAGCGGCTTGTTGTCGGCGATCAGATCCTTCTTCCTGACCAGATACAGGAACGCGCCGACGATCAAAGCGATGACCTTCGGGGAGACGACCTTGTACTGCCCGGTGATATATCCCTTGACCATCGCGACCATCAGCGGGACCTCCGAGAGTGTGCTGCCGATCGCGGGAACCTCCTTGAGCGTTTGCTCAAACTTTTCCAGCAGCTCATCGACCTTGGACGGGTTTTTCAACAGTCCCTCGGCTTCGGCAGCACCGTTTTCGAGGACGGTTTTGATCGAATCGGTATCCATTTCATTTCCTCCTGTCAATCGTTCTTATCGGGTACGGCGTCAAAGAGACGCGATTTCAGCAATTCATAGCGCAGCCGCTTTTCTTCCGCCGCAAAGTGTGCCTTGCGCGATTGCGGGAAGCGCAGCGAATAGTCGAGCCGTTCGCCACCGAATTGTTCGCTCGTCAGATCGAACACGCAGCCGTTTACGACGTTGAAGCAATGGTAGTTCCCGTCTCCGAGCGGAACGCCGTACACCTCACCGCCGAACAGATCCTGCACCAAAAATGCGGTGACGGAGCACTGCCCGAGCGTCGGGTTGTCCGTGCTCCATTGGCTTCGCATCCGCGGCGCACAGGTTTCGGCGCACCAGACGGACGAAAGCGCCCGGTACAGGTCGTCCGGCGTGCGGACGCCGGAGAGAGCGGTCGGGACGGAACAGTCGCCTTTGCGGTAATAACGCATACGCGCCTCATTCCCACGCACCGCGGTACGAGATCGTGACCGCGGCGTTTTCGGCGCCGAGCTGCATGCACTCGCGGATCGGCTTTCCGTTCAGATGCGCGAGCAAAAACCCCGCGATGAAACTGTCGCCCGCGCCGAGCGTGTCCACGACTTCGCACGGGACGGCCGCGCAGGTATGATACCTTCTGCCATCGAAAGCGATGCTTCCGGTCGCGCCGCGCATTGCGACGACGATCTTCGGCCCGTAGGACGCGACCTTTCGGATCAGCTGCCGGATCTTCCGGTCGCTTGCCTCGTCGTCCGAGAAGAATGCGATATCGGTATGCGGCAGCGCAAGCAGCGACGTTTTGCAAAACGGCAGATCCGCGCAGTCGTAGGCAACCGGAACGCCTGCGTCGCGGATCCGGCCGAGGTACGGCTCGAGGTGTCCCCAGAGGTCCGACACGACCAGATCGTGCGAAAGCAAAAACTGCAGATCATCCTCCGTCGGGACGTAATCGGTCATGATGCCCTCGTCGTAATCAACGAAGATGCGGTTGCCGTTCTCGGTGCGGACGTAGGAAACCGGCGTCAGGCCGTGCAGTTCCTGCACATGACTGATGTCGATGCCCTTCCTTTTCAGCGATTTGGTGACGATTTCGCCGAACGCGTCGTCGCCGACCGCGCCGACAAACGAGACCTCGCCGCCGAGCCGCCGGATATAGACCGCGACGTTGACCGGATTTCCGCCGGGATACACGATGCCGAGCTCGTCGTAGGAATCGACGCAGCTGTCGCCGGCACAGGCAATTCGTTTCATACTTCCCTCCAAAGAGTTTGTCCGCCACGCAGGGCGGAGGATTGCAGACGGCTTACGGATCGTCGTTTGATGTCGGTCTGCTGTTCAGGTACGCGTTGTATTTGCTGTTGAACCATTCGGCGGCCTTCTTCTCGGCCCAGCGGTCGCGTTCGTCGCAGATTGCGACCAGCTCGTCCGCAATGTCCTCGATGCGCTTCGGATTCGCCTGCCGGAGATAGCCGAGCATCCGCCGCATCGCGCGCTCGGTTCGAAGCTCGTTTGCAAGCGCTTCGCCAAAATGTCTGTCATAGCCCATTCGTTCCAAGGCTCGAATCAGTTCCTGCCGGAGTTCCATCATTCCCTCGCCGGGTCGGATCGACCCTTAAATTTTATTATACTGTGGTCAGCGCCGTAAGTCTAATACTTTTTCACCAAAAACCGCCTTTTTGGGAAAAATGTTCGTTTTTATCCTGCAAACTGCCCTGCTTTCGGTAAAGACGGGGGAGGATTCGACCGGGAACGCCGCGAATGCGCCTTTTCGGACAGCAAAAAACCACCCTCGATAGGGTGGCGTTGATTCTTTTTGCCGCTCACGCGAAGATATGCAGCAGCTCGCGGAAATCGCGGATCTCGTAATCCGGACGGTTCGCGTCGGTGATCGGGATTACGTGCTTGCGCTCGGGAGAGTGGTACAGGACGTTGACACCGATGCCGGCCTTCCACGCGCCCGGAATGTCGGTATCGAGGTTGTCCGCAACCGAGGCGCACCGCTTCGGTTCAAGCCCCATGTCGTCGCAGGCGAGACGGTAGATCGCGTCGCCGGGTTTGCGCAGTCCGCACACCGATGAGATCACGATCGTCTCAAACACGTCTTCGATCTGTTCATCGCGAAGCCACTGGTTGACCTCGTAGTCCTCACCGATCAGGTTGCTGATGATGCCGAGCCGATAGCCGCGTTCCTTCAGCGTCCGAACGACTTCGACGCCGTGCGGCACGGTTTCGCGGCGACCCTTCGTTCTGCGGAACCGATAGGTCAGTTCATGGCAGTTTTTGCGGATGAAATCCTTATCTTTCTCCGGCAGAAGGAACAGTCCCCACAGCAGCTCGTCGCCAACCTCCCGACGGGTGTTGGTTGCCCATGATTTGTAGATCGCAAACCGGGTCGTGATCAGGTTATAGAAGGACTCGACGTCTATGTCCGGCGCAACAAGCGCATGCAGTTCCCGCTTGGCCGCATCCTGAAAAGCGGCATCTTTGATCTCCAGACGGAGTGTTCCGCCGAGATCGATAAAAATTCCGTCTGACAAATGCATTGCACATTCCTCCGGGCGTGTTAGTATAAAGAATTATAACATAGACGCGCGGATTTTTGTGTAATTTTTATGCAAATCATGTTGTAACAATCCGCGACCCGAGCGTCAGAACGGCTTCCGGCGCGATCGCCACCCGAAGCGTTTCGGACAGCAGCGCGCCTTCCGGCTTTTGCATACACAGAACGGTTCCGGGTTCGGCGCCGTCCGGAATCAGCAAAACGGTCGTCTGCGCGTCCTCGGACACTTCGCCCGCAACGCGGCAAAGGAACGCGTTCTCCTCACCGGGCAGCGCGGGATGCAGCGCGTTTTCGGGCAGCGCAACCGCCTGACACGGCTTTTCCGTGCGCAGGCGCAGATTCCACGCGGGACAGAAAACGAACCCGTCCGCTTCCGCCCGTACGGCGGTTACGTTGCGAAACCCCGCAAGCTGCGCGGCGGCAAGCGTCTGCGGCCGGTCGAGCAGGGCGTCGGCGGGCAGGCTTGCTTCCGAACGTCCGTGCTCCAGCACGCATGCGGAGCGGCACAGACGCCGGATCTCATCCCGCGCGTGCGTGACGAATACGACGTCGCCCGAAAAAGGCTTCAGATATTCGGCAAGCTCCCATTCGAGCTGCCATTTCAAAAATCCGTCGAGCGCAGAAAACGGCTCGTCGAGCAGCAGCAGCTCCGGCTGCCCGACAAGGATCCGCGCGAGCGCGGTGCGCTGCTGCTGCCCGCCCGACAGCGTCGCAGGGTACTGTTTTTCGGTACCGTCGAGGCGAAACCTGCGGATCGCATCGGCAACGGCGGCTTTCTTTTCGGCACGGCTTCCGCTCCGGACGCCTGCCAAGAGGTTTTGCTCGACGGTCATGTTCGGAAACAGCGCATACTGCTGAAACAGATAGCCGATATTCCGCTTCTGGGGCGGGAGATTGATCTTTCGTTCGCTGTCGAACAGCGTCCTGCCGTTCAGCTCGATGCGGCCCCGGTCAGGCGTCAGGATCCCTGCGATGCACTGCAGCGTGACGCTTTTGCCGCTGCCGGATGCGCCGAGCAGCCCGAACGGACTTTGCCCGTCGGTCGAAAACGAAACGTCGAGCGAAAAGCTTCCGAGCCGCTTCTGAATCGATACGGAAAGCGCCATTTACGCCCTCCTTTTCGCACGGCTGCGCCGTTCGAGAAAGTTCATCGCAAGCAGCACGATCGCCGAGAGCACGATGTTGACCAGCACCCATCGGAACGCGTCCGCATCGTTGTCGAGCCGCCACAGCTGATAGACGGTTGTGGAGATCGTCGCCGTTCGCCCCGGCGTGTAGCCGGCGATCATGCTGGTTGCGCCGTATTCGCCGAGCGCGCGCGCAAACGCGAGCACGGTTCCGGCCAGGATCCCCTGTCTGCAGCAAGGCATCCGGATGCGCCAGAACACATAGGTGTTCGATTTGCCGAGCGTGCGCCCTGCGGCTGCCAGAGATTCGTCGAACGATTCAAAAGCGCCGCGCGCCGTGCGATACAGCAGCGGAAAGATCACAACCGCGGTCGCGATCACCGCCGACCACCACGTCATCGTCAGGCGGACGCCGAACTGCCCGGCAAACAGCGCGCCGAGCGGACGCTTCGGGCCGAGCAGGCGCAACAGCAAATAGCCGACCACCGTCGGCGGCAGCACGAGCGGAAGCGTCAGCACGACGTCGAGCACGCCTTTGATCGCTTTCGGCAGCCGCGCCGCATAGTACGCGGCAAAGATGCCGAGAAAAAAGACGATCCCAGTCGCGATCAGCGCGATCCGCAGCGAGTTCCAAAGCGGATACCAATCCATACTTGCTCCATCCGCGGGTATTCCCGCAAAGAATTGTTATTGCAGCGGCGAAAAGCCGACCGATTCAAAGACCTTTTTTGCATCCGCGCCGGTCAGGTACTCCAGAAATGCCTTTGCCGCATCGGGATGCCTGGAGACCTTCAGCACCGCCGCGGGGTAGATGACCTGTCCGCACATCTCCTTCGTCGCGGTATCGACGACGGTCAGCTTCGCCGAGAAAGCGTCGGTCGCGTACACGATGCCGCAGTCGACCGCCCCCTCCGATACCTGCGCGGTGACCTCCTTGACGTTGCTTCCGTAGGTCAGCGAGGACGCGCACGCCGCCTCGTCGACACCGTAATAGGTGAAGATTTTCTGCGTATACTGCCCGACCGGCACGTCGCCGTTTCCGATCGCAAGCAGCACTTCGCCGTTCTGCAGCTTTGCGATCAGATCGTCAAACGAACGCACGTCCTTCGGATTGCCCTCCGGCACTACCAGAGCGACTTTGTTTTCGAGCAGGTCGAGCCTTGTGCCCTGCAGCACGAAGTCAAGCCCGTCGGGATTGCCTTCTGCGGACGCCGCCTTATCAAGTTGGTTCATTTGCTTCGGCGCCGCGGACAGGAACACGTCACAGTCCGCTCCCGCCTCGATTTGCTTTTTCAGCGCGGAGATATCTTTATTCTCCATATTCTCGACGAGCAGCATCGAGATCGCTCCGGTTCCGAAATCCTCTTCCAGACTGCAGTTTGACGCGTTTACTTCGGGCAATTCCAGATTTGGCGTTTGGGGATATCAGAGCTGGTATGAAAATAACAACGGAAATATAACCTACAATCCGCAGCGGCGTCCGCTTGCGTCAACGGGACTCTATTCGGAAAACTCTACGGTTTACCACATTGCCCAGAACTATGGAACTGATAAGGGCTGGGGATATTGGAACGACGCAAATACCGTTTACCTTATCAAGAGCAGCTTCCTCTCGGATAATTCAATATCAGCCCATGCGTATATGTTTAATGACACATCGTATAAGCAAGCCTATCCGGGTGAAGCGTTAACACGCTTGACGGACGCATCCGGCAACAATGTTTCATATACATGGAACGGCGGCAATTATACTGCGCAGGTTTGGAAAACAGGTTCGCCTTGTGTGTATAATAAAATCGTTTTCAATAACGGTGATTCAAACGGCGGCGGTGTCGACCAAATCGGCAAAAAGAAAACCGGTGATTTAAACCTCTTCCCGGGTTGCTTCTATCAGGCTGACGGAAGCAAGTGGCTTGGCTCCTTAACCGATGCCGGACGTGAGGCTACAGTCGATACCGGCGGCAGCGACAGCGGCGGCGGTGACAACCCCGGCGACGGTACGCTCGACGGCTTCACTGTAGACAGCGGCTTTACCTTTAAGATTAATGACGTAACCTATACCGTTTATCAGAATGCGGCAGGAAACGAATTTAAGGTGCGCATTCCGCTGGCGGCCGGCGCAAACTGGACGACTGTACAAAAGAACGGCAGGGATTACGGCTTAGAGCAGTCAAGTCAAAGCTATGATGTGCCGAAGTCAGGCGTAGATATTTATCTGACAAACGTGCATAGTAATAATATCTCTCTAAACGCCTCGTCGGCAGGTAACTACATCGCAACATTTACCTATGACAACGGCAATACCGGCACCATTATGATTTCAAGCGTATTAAAAGAAAGTTGATGATAAAAACGAAAGGTGGTGATACCATGAAAAACGGAAAAAAGATTTTTGTAGCCGTCCTGGTGCTTGCTTTGGCGATTGCGGCATTTGCTCCCACAACGTTTTCGTGGTATGACCACAACGATGCTCTCACCGGCAATAAAATGAGTTATTACCGTGAGGATTTGCCTGTATCTGCAGGAACCGTGGCGCTGGAAACCAAAAAATACCGCATGGACGGAAACAAGATTTATTATGACAAGAAGGGCAACAAGGAGTACGCGCAAGATCAGTCTAATATGACTTCCGTTGCAAACGGTACAACGCAGTACTACGGCACGACGATTACCAACACCGGTTCAGCTCCGGCGTATGTAAATTTGTATTTGCAGAATATCACGCATCATCCGAAGAATTATATCGGCACGATTGCGCCCAGTTTAACGCATAAGGGTATGTCCTCATCGGTTCATATTGCTAACCAAAATCTGATTCGCGTGTATTTTCAGGTAAAGAACACCAATAACTGGAGCGACGCTTCCGCGAAAACGTATCTTGTTTATAAAACGAAAACAGATGCGAGTTACGCAAATAAGGAAATTACCCAAACCATTACGCTTGCGAATAATATTGGTCAGTTTGAGAGTAGCTATACAGTCTATTACGTCGATTTGGAACCGGACACCACGGAGTTCTTCTTCGCAACCAACGGAAACAACAGCGGTTTTGACGCCGATAATAATACGGTAACACAAAACTGGTACCGCACCAACACCATCACCGATATTCAGGCTGAGGTTGGTTATTACCTTACCGGCTATGCGGATGATACCACTTGGCGTGCCCAGTATGCTACTACTCCGATTTCAGGCGGTATTAGTATTAAAACTTATTTCGACACCGCTGATGTTGCGGTAGGTCAGAACGCCTACGTCACTCTTGCTCAAGGCACCAACTATACCGGCAAGTCCGCAGCG
>CADAQS010000006.1 GCA_902790115.1 uncultured Eubacteriales bacterium
CGTTCATCGCGGGCGGCGAGACCGTCGTGCATCTGACCGGCCACGGCAAGGGCGGCCGCAATCAGGAGCTGGCGCTTGCGGCGGCGGAGGGCATCGCGGGGAAGAATGCCTGCGTGTTCTCGATCGGTTCGGACGGCACCGACGGCCCGACCGACGCGGCGGGCGGCATCACCGACGGCGAAACGTTCGGCGTGCTGAAACAGCAGGGCGTTCTGATCAGCGAGGTGCTGCAGGACAACGACGCGTACCACGCGCTCGAAAAGTGCGGCGGTCTGATCAAGACCGGCCCGACCGGCACGAACGTCAACGACCTCTCGGTTCTGCTGATCGGCGGATAAGGGCAGAGAATCCGAAAGCGCTGCGAAAGCGGCGCTTTTTTCCGTTTTGGGAGAGAAAGGAAGACGGCAAAACTTTTACGTTCTGTAACGGTGCTCTTCCCCAAACAAAAAAGCCGGAAGTTTCCGGCTTTTTTCCGTTTTTAATCTTGTTTTTTCAGCTTTGCCGCAAGATCTTCCAGCGCCTGGTCGAGCGCCTCCTCGAACGTCGGGTGCGGGCGCATGGCGCGGAGCATCTGTTCTGCGGTGAGACGGTTTGCGATCGCCTCGCCCAGCTCGGAGATCATGTCGGTCGCGTTGGGACACATCAGAACCGCGCCGAGGAGCTCGCCCGTTTCCGCATGCGCGACGACCTTCATAAAGCTGCGTCCCGGATCGGCGATCAGGGTACGCGCGTTCGCGCCCATCACGCACTTGCCGACCTTGACCGGGATGTTTGCCGCCTTGGCATCGGCGTCGGTGAGCCCGACCGAAGCGATCTCCGGATGGCAGTAGATGCAGCTCGGCACGATGTTCAGATCCAGATTCGGTTTCACACCCGCCATGCGTTCGACGCAGACAGTTCCCTGCGCCGCCGCGACGTGCGCCAGCTGGATCTTCGCCGAAACGTCGCCGATCGCATAGACGCCCGGGATCGAGGTCATAAAATCGTCGTTGACCCGGATGCGCCGTCCGTCCATCTCGGGCGAAAGACCGGGCGCAAAGAGCCCGTCGCAGTACGGCCGCCGTCCGATCGCGCAGAGCACGACCTCGCCTTCGGCAAACGTCTCGGCTCCCTTTTGGGTGAAGCACACGGAGAGCCCGGTTTCGCACTGCTCGATGCGCTGCACCATCGCGTTGGTATAGACCTGCACGCCGCGCTTTTTGAAGAGCAGCGCAAGGTTCTGCCCGAGCTCGCGGTCGAGCGCCGGAAGCAGCCGGTCGAGCCCTTCGACGACCGTGACCGCGCAGCCGAGATCGGCATAGAACGTCGCAAGCTCGACGCCGATCACGCCGCCGCCGATGATGACGATCGAGCGGCAGAGCCGGTCGGCGCCCTCGAGCAGCTCGTCGCTGGTCAGAACGCCGGGCAGGTCCAGACCCGGGATCGGCGGGCGCGCCGGCACCGAGCCGGTCGCGATCAGGATTCGGTCCGTTGTGAATTCTGCAGCCTCGCCGCCGGGCGCGGTAACTTGCACCGTGTTCGGCGAAAGAATCTGCGCAACGCCGTGATACAGCGGCACCTTCGCGCCTTTTAAGAGGGTTTCGACGCCTTTGGAGAGCGTTTCGACCACGCTCTGCTTATGCGCAAAGAGCGCGGGAAGGTCCATCGTGACGTCCGCGCAAACGCCGATCCGCCCGCCCTCTTTGGCGGCGCGGTACAGCTCCGACGCGTGCAAAAGCGCCTTGGTCGGGACGCAGCCGCGGTTCAGACAGGTGCCGCCCGCCTCGCGCGATTCGACGACCGCGGTGCGAAGGCCGAGCTTTGCCGCCCGAAGCGCCGCCGTATAGCCGCCCGGGCCCGCGCCGATCACGATCAGCTGATATTCGTTCATAAAAGTATCCTCCTGTCAAACATCCTGCCGCCGGATCAGGCCGCAGAGATCATCCGTTTGTTCCATGCCGCACGCCGCGATCCGTTCGCAAAGCGCCGCCGCCGAAAACCGGCTGCCGATCAGAGCGGCTTCGAGCGCGGGGGCAAGCGTCCAGTCCATCGCATCGGTGTACACCTTTGCGCGGGTGACGGTACCGCCGTCCACCTTCAGCTCGATCTGCACCTCGCCCCACGGGAACCGGTCCCCGCAGGAGAAATCGAACGGCAGCTGCGCGCCGTAGTTCCATTCCCAGCTCCGGTTGCGCGCCGTAAGCCGCGCGACCGCTTCCGGATCGGGCGCGGCAAAGGTCGGCACAGAGCCGTAGACCTCGGTAAACGCGTCGATAAGAGCCGTTTGCAGCTTCGCTACGGTCAGGGTTTCCCGCAGCGCGCAAAGGTTTGTCACGCGGGAGCGCACCGAATCGACGCCCTTGGCTTTGAGCTTGGCGGCTGAGGGGCGCAGGTAGCGGCTCATCCGGTCGAGATCGGCCGAGACCAGCAGCGTGCCGTGGTGGTACGAGCGCCCGGCGTGGTGGTAAAACGCATTGCCGGAAAACTTCTGCCCGTCTGCGGTGAGATCGTTCCGCCCCGAAAGCTCAGCGGGGATGCCGAGGCGCAGGAGCGCCCTTTGCAGCACCGAAAACTGGCGGGAAAGGTCGAAATCCTCCGTCGGGAGCAGAAACGTGAAGTTCAGATTGCCGAGGTCGTGGTACACCGCGCCGCCGCCGGAGAGCCGCCGCGCAAGCTTGCCGCCCTCCTGCTCCAAAAGCGCGGTGCGGCATTCCTTCCACGCGTTCTGGTTCTTGCCGATCACGACGGTGTTTTGGTTCTGCCAAAGATACAGGGTGCAGCACCCGGCATCCGTCGCCTCGAGCAGCGCCTGCTCGACGGCGAGGTTTTCCTGCGGGTCGCACCCCGTTCCGATCCATAATTGGGTTTTTGTGATCACGGCTTTGTCCAGCGAACCACCGGATTGCGCGAAGCGCGCACCTCGTCGGGGCGGCCGATCTGCGCATGGTGCGGCGCGCCGTGCAGGTAATCGGGATCCGTCTTGCCGCGGGCATAGACCTCGCGGAACACGTCCGCCGCCCAGTCGAGCGTTTCCTTGCTCTCGGTCTCGGTCGGCTCGAGCATCAGCGCCTCGTGCACGATCATCGGGAAGTACATTGTCGGCGGATGCATGCCGTAATCGATCAGCGCCTTGGCAACGTCGAGCGCGCTGACGCCGGTCTCCTTCTTGTATTCGGACAGGTCGAGCACGAACTCATGCATGCAGACGCGGTCGAACGCCGGCTCGAACGTGCCCTGGATGCGCCGCATCAGGTAATTGGCGTTGAGCACCGCGTTCTGCGCAGCCTCGGGAATGCCGTCGCGCCCGAGCGTCAGAAGGTAGGTCAGCGCGCGCACGACGACCAGGAAGTTGCCCATAAAGCTGCGCACCTGCAGACGCCCTTCGCCCTGCATCAGCGCGGAGGCGGGGAGAAACTCTTCCAGAAACGCCTTGCAGCCGACCGCGCAGGCGCCCGGACCGCCGCCGCCGTGCGGCGTTGCGAACGTCTTGTGCAGGTTCATGTGGATGCAGTCGAAGCCCATGTCGCCCGGCCGCACGACGCCCATGACCGCGTTGAGGTTCGCCCCGTCGTAGTAGCACAGACCGCCGGCTTCGTGCACGAGCCGCGTGATCTCGAGGATGTTCTCATCGAAGATGCCGACCGTGTTCGGGTTCGTCAGCATCAGTCCCGCGGTGTCGTCGCCGAGCACGGCTTTTAAGGCTTCGAGATCGACGCAGCCGTCCGGCGCGGAGGGGATGTTGACGACTTCAAAGCCGCACATCGCCGCCGTCGCGGGGTTCGTGCCGTGCGCGGAGTCGGGCACGATGATCTTCGTGCGCTTGAAGTCGCCGCGCTTACGGTGGTACTGCTTGATCAACAGCACGCCGGTAAATTCGCCGTGCGCGCCGGCCGCCGGCTGGAACGTCATGCCGTCCATGCCGGTGATCTCGCAAAGGTACGTTTTTGCGGTATCGAGCACCGAAAGGCAGCCCTGTACCGCGTCTTTTGGCGCAAGCGGATGCACGCCGGCAAAGCCGGGCAGCGCCGCCATGTCCTCATCGACGCGCGGGTTGTACTTCATCGTGCAGGAGCCGAGCGGATAGAAGCCGCAGTTGACGCCGTGCACGCGTTGGTTCAGCTCGGTATAGTGCCGGGAAAGGTCTACTTCACTGAGCTCGGGCAGCGCGGGCGCGGTTTGACGCACGAGCGCTTCGGGAAGCGCGGCGTCGGGAACGTCGCACTTGGGCAGCAGGCTGCAGTGCCGGCCGGGAACGCTTTTTTCAAAGATCAGCTTCATTTTGCCAGCACCTCCTTTACAATCGCCGCCGTGCGGTCGAGCGACGCTTTGTCCGCCTTTTCGGTCGCGCACCAGAGAACACCCTCCGCGATCGGGAGTCCGCCGAGGATGCCGTTTTCTTCGAGCGCGGCAAGCACCTCCTGTGCTTTGGGCAGCGTTGTGACGAATTCGTGGAAGAACGGTCCCGGATAGACAAGCTCGATGCCATCAATGGCGGTCAGCGCCTCTGCCAGATAGTGCGCCTTGGCCATCGACTGGCGGGCGACCTCCCGTAAACCGTTTGGACCCATTGCGGCAAGGTAGACCGCCGCGGTCAGCGCGCACAGCGCCTCGTTCGAGCAGATGTTGCTGCTCGCCTTTTCGCGGCGGATATGCTGCTCGCGCGCCTGCAGCGACAGAACGTAGGCGCGTTTGCCCTTGCTGTCCACGGTTTCGCCGACGATGCGGCCCGGGAGCTTGCGCATATGCTTGGCGGTCGTAGCCATAAAGCCGAGGTACGGGCCGCCGAAGCCCATCGGCAGACCGAGCGGCTGTCCTTCGCCGACCGCGATGTCGGCGCCGCACTCCCGCGGCGTTTTGACGAGCCCGAGCGAGATCGGGTTGCAGCCCATCACATACATCGCGCCCGCGGCGTGGACAAGTTCGCCCAAAAGGTCGGCGTCCTCAAACTGACCGTAAAAGTTCGGCTGCTGAACGTAGAACGAGGCGACCGTGCCGTCGAGCATTTCTTTTAACGCGTCGAGATCGGTTTTGCCGTCCTTGGCCGGAACGATCTTCAGCTCGTCGCCGGTGCCGAAGCAGTAGGTGCGCACCGTGTTGATCGTATCCGGATGCGCCGCCGCCGAGATCAGCGTCACGCGGCGCTTGCGGTCGCGGCACATCGCCGCGGCTTCGGCCGCCGCCGTCGCGCCGTCGTACACGGACGCGTTCGATACGTCCATGCCGGTCAGTTCGCAGATCATCGTCTGATATTCGAAGATCGACTGGAGCACGCCCTGGCTCATTTCGGCCTGATACGGCGTGTAAGCGGTCAAAAACTCCTCCTTGGCGGGAACGGACTTTACGATCGCGGGAATGAAGTGATCATACGAACCCGCGCCGCGAAGCACGGTTTGAAAGACCTTGTTCTTTTCCGCAAGCGCCGTCATCGTGCGGACGGCTTCCAGCTCGCTCATGCCCTCCGGCAGATCCAGCTGCCGGTCAAGCAGCATCTCCTTCGGAACGTCGCGGTACAGATCCGCATACGTTTCGGCGCCGACCGCGTCGAGCATCGCCCGGCGCTGTTCCGGCGTGGAAGGTACATAACTCATCGGCTGCCTCCGGATTTATTCCGCTTCGCAGTGCGCGGCGTAGGCTTCGGCGTCGAGCAGCTCCTCGGTGTCCGCGACGTTTTCGACCTTGATGATCCACGCGCCGTACGGGTCGGAGTTCAGAAGCTCCGGCGCGTCGACCAGCTCCTCGTTGACGGCGCAGACCGTGCCGGAAACCGGGCTGACCAGATCGCTGACCGCTTTGACGGATTCGACGTCGCCGAACGCTTCGCCGGCCGCCGCGTCGTCGCCCTGCTGCGGCAGGTTGACAAAGACCACGTCGCCGAGCGCATCCTGCGCGTAGTCGGTGATGCCGATGACGGCGACGCCGTCCTCCATGCGAACCCATTCGTGGGACTTCGTGTACTTCAGTTCAGCGGGAATGTTCATGTTGATACCTCCAAAATAGTTTGATCGATGTTCGGACGACCGGCATCAGAAGCCGATCTTGTTCGCAAACGCTTCGAGCGCTTCGGTAAATTCCGCGTCGTCAAAGCAGTAGTGCATCACGGTGTGCTCGCTCCGGAGCTTTGCCACGTCTTCGGAAACGTCCTCGTTATGGAGGATGCAGTCCGCCATAAGGCCTGCAAGCTGATCGAATTCCGCGGCGCCGAAGCCGAAGCGCGTCATCTCGGAAACGCCCATGCGCAGCGCGCCGGAGGCCGTGAAGCCTTCCTCGTCGGGCGTCGCCTGATAATTGACGATGATGTTGTTGCGTTCGAGCCGTTCCGCGATCTCCGCGCCGACGCCGTAGCCGACCGAGACGAGCACCTGATGCGTTTCGGTGTAGTCGTTTTTGGGATCGCCGAGCACATTCAGCCCGTGCGCCTTGAGCGACTTGGCAAAGCTCTTGGCGTTGCGCACGACCGCGCCTTGATACGCGTCGCGGAAATGGTTCATTTCGTATGCCGCCATCAGCAGGCCGAGCTGCGTGCCGAGGTGGTGGTTCGAAACGCTGCCCGGGAACGCGCGCGTTTCGATCGTCTTCCAAAGGCCGTACTTGAGGTCGGTCTCTTGATAGTTGACCGCGACGACGCCGCGCTGCGGACCGAAGAACGTCTTGTGCGTCGAACCGGTCACGATCTCCGCGCCCTCCTCGAACGGCTTCTGGAAATGGTCGCCGACGATGCCGAGCACGTGCGCCATGTCGTACATGATCGTCGTCGGAATGCCCTGTTCGTCCACGTATTTGCGGATCTCGGCGACCGGCTCCTTGTGGATGACCATGCTCTTGCCGAAGATGATCAGCTCGGGACGGTATTTGTCGATGACCTTCTTGGTCTCCTCCACGTCGATCTTGAAGATGTTGTCCTTCAAAACCGGGAAGTTCACGACCGCGCTGCGCTCGGTGACGGGATCAACCGCGATATAGTCGTGCAGCGCGCCCATCGGCTGCGCGGACAGGTGGCCGCCCTTGATGATATGGTTGTTGAGCACATAGCCGAGGCGCTGCGGCGTGCGCTTGCGGTCGAGGCGGTTCTTCCAGTCCATCAGCGCGGAGAACGCGCACATATTCGACATCTGACCGCTGATCACGCGGGTCTCGACCTCGGTGCAGCCGAAGTATTTTTTGAGCTCCTCGACGGCGAGCTGTTCGACCTCGTCGATGAACTTCGTGCCCTGATAGTAGAAGATGTCCTTGTCGTAGAACGAGCGCACCTTCTTGTGCTCGGCGTAGCGGCAGCTCGGGTCGGACGCGCACAGCATCTGCACCGCGCGGCTCGGCGTGTTCTCGGACGGGATCAGGTTGATGCATTCTTTCTGCCGCCAGAGATGGTTTTCTTCGGCGCGCTTCAAAAGCTCCAGAGCCTTGACCGGACGGGATTTGGAATTCTGTTCGCGCTTTTTCAGCTCGACGCCGTAGACGATCGGGCGCGCATAGGGCGGCGCCATCGTATCGAGGTGGCGCTCCGGAATCACGGCCTTGAGCCGCTTGCCGCGCACGTCGACTTCGACGAGATCGTCGGGCAGAACGTCGTTTGCGATGTAGCAGGAGCCGATCGAGCGCTTGACCACTTCGTCGGTGATCACGGTTTCCAGCCCTTCGCCCTCGGCTTTGTAGTAGGGTACCATCGTACCGCTCGTGACCCAGCCGATCTGCTCGCCGTTGCGGTACACCGGCATGCCGGCGCGGATGACGCCGCGGTCGAGCAGCGTGATCGGCTTGATGCCCTTGGGCAGAACGTCAAGACCGGACCAGTCGCGGTTCTGGATCTTCTTATAGGCGGCGCTTTGCGCTTCGAGCGCCTTGCGGCCGATGTAATCGCCCTTCTGCGCCGAGAAGCTGACCGCAAACTTCGCAAGCGGCACCGCGAAGATCGGCATCGGGTTCCCGTCGGGATCGACGCCCATCTCGTGTCCGTACAGCGGCAGTCCGCCTTCGAGACGCAGCGTGTCGCGCGCGCCGAGACCTGCAGGCTTTGCGCCGAGTTCCACAAGACGGTTCCAAAGCCACGCGATGTCCCCGGAGCGGACGTAGACCTCATAGCCGATCGGTTCGCCGGTGTAGCCGGTCTTTGCGATATGCACGGTGCGGCCCTCGAGTTCGAGCGTGTTCAATGCGTTCTTCATCGGCTCGGTCAGAGCTTCGCCGCCGGAAAGCGTCATCAAAAGATCCTTGCTTTTTGGACCCTGTACCGCGATCGCGCCCCATTCCTTGGAAATATCGGTCAGCGTGCAGTCGAACGCCTCTTTTTCGGCACGGAGGTGCTTCAAATCCTTTTCGGTGTTCGAGGCGTTGACGACGAGCAGGTACCGCTCCTCCTCAAACCGGTAGAGGAACGCGTCGTCGATCGCATAGCCGTTTGCATCCGGAAGGATGCAGTACTGCGCCTTGTTGAGGTCGAGCGCATCGACGTTGCTCGACAGGACGTGCTGCAGAAATTCCTTCCGCTGCGGCCCGTCGATCAGCAGCCGTCCCATGTGGGACACGTCGAACAGCGAGCAGAAGTGGCGCGTGTACAGATGCTCGGCGACGATGCCGGTCGGGTACTGGACGGGCATCTCCCATCCGCCAAAATCCACCATGGTCGCGCCCGCGTCCACGTGGGTCTGATAAAGTTGGGTTCGTTTGAGTTCGCTCATGATCGTTTTTCCTTTCCGAAATGATGCAAAAAAGTCAAAATCGAAGCCCGGATCGGGCCACCTACAGTTTAGCAAAACCGCTATGTAAAAGCAAGGAAAAGTCGCGTCGTTTTCGGGGAAATCTTTGCGGCGCGCCGGAACGCCCTTTTCGACGCAAAAAGCACTTCCGATCCCGGAACGGGGTCAAAAGTGCTTTTCGGTTTTCCTTGCGGGTTACAAGCCCATTTCCTCCTTGACTTCGCCGAAGCAGCGGACGGCAAAGTCGAGATCCTCTTTGGTATGCCCTGCGGAGATCTGGGTGCGGATGCGCGCCTTGCCCATCGGCACGACCGGATAGCTGAAGCCGGTCACATACACGCCCTTGTCGAGCATGCGGTTCGCAAACTCCTGCGCGACCTTCGCGTCGTAGAGCATGATCGGAACGATCGGATGCACGCCGGGCAGCAGATCGAAGCCGAGCTTGGAGAGCTCGCGGCGGAAATAGTTTGCGTTCTCATGCACGCGGTCGCGGAGCTCGGTCGAGGCTTCGAGCAGGTTGATCGTTTCGATCGAAGCGGCGCAGATCGCGGGCGCGAGCGCGTTCGAGAACAGGTACGGACGCGAGCGCTGCCGAAGCAGATCCACGATCTCCTGCCGCGCCGCGGTATAGCCGCCGGACGCGCCGCCCATCGCCTTGCCGAACGTGCCGGTGATGATGTCCACCCGGCCCATGACGCCGCAGTATTCCGCGGTGCCGCGGCCGTGCGCGCCCATAAAGCCGACCGCGTGGGAATCATCAACCATCACGAGCGCGTCGTACTCGTCCGCGAGGTCGCAGATCGCCTTGAGGTTTGCGATATAGCCGTCCATCGAGAACACGCCGTCGGTCGCGATCAGCTTGATGCGGCAATCCTTCGCTTCCTCGAGCTTGACGCGAAGATCGGTCATGTCGTTGTTGTGATAGCGGAGGCGCTTCGCCTTGCACAGCCGGATGCCGTCGATGATCGAGGCGTGGTTCAGCTCGTCGGAGATGACCGCGTCCTCGGGTCCGAGCAGCGTCTCAAAAAGGCCGCCGTTTGCGTCGAAGCAGGACGAGTACAGGATCGCGTCCTCGGTTCCGACGAATGCCGCGATGCGCTTTTCCAGCTCCTTGTGGATGCCCTGCGTACCGCAGATGAACCGCACCGAGGACAGGCCGAAGCCCCATTCGTCGTAGGATTTTTTCGCGGCCGCGATCAGCGCCGGATGCGCGGAAAGGCCGAGATAGTTGTTGGCGCACATGTTGACGACGCCGTGCGCCTTGGTCGTGTCGATGCGGGAATACTGGGGCGTCGTGATGATGCGCTCCTCCTTGTAGGTGCCCGCTTCGCGGATCTTGTCGAGCTCACCGCGGTAGAACGAATATGCCTGCTTCATCGAAACCTCCTTCTTACTGCCAGGACAGGATCACCTTGCCGGACTTGCCGGAATTCATCGCCTCAAAACCCTTTTCAAAGTCGGTATAATGGAAGCGATGCGTGATGACGGGGTGCAGGTCGAATCCGGCCTCGACCATGCTGATCATCTTATACCATGTCTCATACATCTTGCGGCCGTAGATGCCCTGCAGCGTCAGGCCTTTGAAGATGACATCGTTCCAGTCGATCACGGTGCCGGGTCCCGAGATGCCGAGCAGCGAGACTTTGCCGCCGTTGCGCATGTGCTTGAGCAGCTGGTTGAGCGCCGCGCCGCTGCCGCTCATCTCGCAGGCAACGTCGAAGCCCTCGATGATGTGCTGCTGCTGCATCGTCTCGTCGAGATCCTGATATTTTAAGTTGACGGTTGCGGTCGCGCCCATCTTCTTCGCCAGATCGAGGCGGTAGTCGTTGACGTCGGTGATTACGACGTGCTTTGCGCCGTTGTGCGCGCAGATGCCTGCCGCCATAACGCCGATCGGACCCGCGCCGGTGATCAGCACATCCTCGCCGATCACGTCGAACATCGTCGCCGTGTGGAACGCGTTGCCGTAGGCGTCGAAGAACGAAACGACGTCCTCGTCGATGCCCTCCGGGATCACGATCACGTTCGTCGCCGGGATGCAGAGGTATTCGGCAAACGCGCCGGTGCGGTCGACGCCGACGCCTTTGGTATGCTTGCACCACTGGCCGTTGCCCGCGCGGCAGTTGCGGCACCGTCCGCAGACGATGTGCCCTTCGCCGGACACGATCTGCCCGATCCGGTACCCTTCGACGCCCGGCCCGAGCGCGGCAATCTCGCCGACGTATTCGTGGCCGATCGTCATCGGCGGGCGGATATGGGCTTCGGCCCACGGGTCCCAGTTGTAGATGTGCACGTCGGTTCCGCAGATCGCGGTCTTGTGGATCTTGATCAGGACCTCGCCGATCCCGACCTCGGGAACGGGAACCTTTTGCAGCGTCAATCCGGGCGCTGCCGAAGTTTTGACCAGAGCATCCATGGTGGTTGGAATCATCGATTTGCCTCCTTACAGCCATTCACTTTCCTGTATTGTAGCACAACGCGGGACGGTTTTCCATAGGAAGGAATTCTTTTTCGGAGCCTTATGTCTGCGCGTGCGCGGCAGAATCCGTCGGCGCGTGCTGGGACGGATCGGCGGTACGGCCGGACTTCCGTTCCTTGCGCGGGAAGAACGCGCCGATCACGCCGCCGATCAGCGCCGCGCCGAGCGCCGGAAGCAGCCAGCCGAGTCCGTATTGCGCGAGCGGAAGCTTCGAAGTGTACAGGTCGCAGTTCGGGCAGACGAGGTCGATCTCGGTCAGGATCGTGACGATCATCGCAAGCGCGGCGCCCAGCGGCGCGGCGCAGGTGCGCTCGCGGATGCGCACCGGGAAGAACGTCATCAGAACGAGCATGATCATGATCGGGAACAGCACGTTCAGAATCGGCGCCGCGATCTTTAAGATCATTTCGGTGCCGAAGTTTGAGAGCAGGTAGCTGACGCCGATGACCGCAAACATCGTCGGCTTATACGGCAGCCGGTTTCTGGTGATCTCGAGGAACGTCTGCGCGCAGGCGGAGACGAGACCGATCGAGGTCGTCAGGCACGCCGCCGCGACGATCAGACCGAGCAGCAGCCGTCCGAACGGGCCGACGAGCCGGTGCGTGATTTCGACCAAAAGTCCCGGCCGGTCGGTGCCGGCGAGCAGCACCATGCCCGGATCGCCCGAGACCGACGCGCCGAGGTACGAAAGACCGCCGTATACGACGAACAGTCCCGCCGCGGCGATGATGCCCGCAAGACCGACCATCGTCATCTTCTTTTTCGGATCCGTGATGCCCGACTGCTGCACCGACAGCAGCGTGACCGACGCGAGCAGCACCGCGCCGAGCATATCCATCGTCTGATACCCCGAACGCAGACCGTTCGACAGCGTGTCGGTCAGCGAGTCGCCGGGCACGACGTCCCCGAGCGGTGTGAAGATGCCGACGCCGATCAGCACGAGCAGCATCACGAACATGATCGGCGCGAGCAGCTTTCCGATGATGTCCACAACCTTGCCGGGTTTTAAGCACAGCACGGCGACCAGCGCAAAATAAACCGCCCCGAACACCCACGAGATCCAGCCCGGCGCAGCAGAACCGAGCATCGGCCGAAGCGCGATGTCGAACGTGGTGGCTGCGGTGCGCGGGATCGCGATTAAGGGTCCGAGGCAGAGCGTGTTGAGAAACAGGAGCGGCGCCGCAATCTGCGGCGTGAGCTGACGGGAGATGTTGTGGATAAACCCGTCGGACGTGCGGAAGTAGGCGATTAGCGCGATGACCGAAAGGCCCGCGTCGATCGCAATGTACATCAGAAAGCCGAAAAACCAGTTGTCGCCCGAAAGCGTTCCGAGCGCAGGCGGTAAAATCAGGTTGCCCGCGCCGAAAAACATCGCGAACAGTGCGAATCCGAGGACGACAATCTTACCGAAGGACAGTTTCTGTTTCACGGAAGGTTCCCTCCTGTATTCGATACCATCAGTATACGCGAAATCGGCACGGACGGCAAAACGCAGGAAATCGCCTGAAAAGTAAAGAATAGGCAAAAAAGTCTCTTTACAATATCGTTTTTAAGGGATATAATGGGTCCGGAACCCAAAAAGAACGATGGATTGCAAGAAACGGTATTTACATGAGCGATTTAACCAGAATCATCGGAAAGAATATCCGGATCTACCGCCGCGCCAACCGGATGACGATCGATACGCTTGCGCAGCGGATCAATAAGAGCAAGGCGACGGTCGGCAAGTACGAGCAGGGCGCGATCTCGATGGACGTCGATACGCTGTACGAAATCGCGGAGGCGCTGAAGATCGCGCCGACGCAGCTGCTTTTCAACACGGTTTCCGAGCAGAAGGAGACGGCGCGCGGTGCAGGGTTATCCGGCGAGAAGCGCTACCTTTACCAGTTCGACGGGCGGACGAACCGGATCGTCAAAAGCCTGCTGGTCGGCGCGGGGGACGAGGCGGGCAGCGTGACGCTGTTCTACGATATCGTCTCGTTCGATGAGCCGCAGCGCTGCCGCGCGCTGTACTACGGCCGGCGGCGCGTGCACGACTTTGTGACCAACTATTTTCTCGACAACCAGTCGAACGACATCGAGCATGTACTCCTTTGCGTGATGCGCTCGCTCGACCGGCCGACGCGAAGCGCGGGGCTGCTGTCGGGCATCTCGTCGCGGATGCTGCTGCCGGCGAGCGCGAAGTGCATCCTTTCCGCCGAGCCGCTGACCGAGAACGACGACCTGCGCGCGTCGCTGCTGTTGACCAAGGAGGACATGAAGCTGACCAAGCGGTACAATATGTTCATGGTCGAGCAGGCGGACTTTTGAGGCTGTCCATAAGGGGGCAGATCGTTTGCGGCGAAGAGGTTCAAACAAATCTGCAGGAAGAAAGGGCAAATAGCCCTTTCTTTTATCATTTCGCCGCAAACTATCCGGTTTTCCGTTCCATCCCGAAACATAGTCGTTGCGCGTCGCTGCGCTTCTTCAACTCCTTGTTTCGGTCGCAGCTCACCTCGCTTCTTCTGCCGCCGGCAGCGCTCGGATCGCTGCCTCTCGTACGAAGTACAGCTTCGGATCGGAGAAACCGGATTCTGCCCTCCTTCTGAACAACCTTTCGGCTGTCCATATCACCTCCAGACCTTTTGCGGCAACAAAAGATTGCTTTACCGGTAAGAAAAAGGTGCAAAACTGCACCTTTCTTCCTGTAAATATCATGGATTTTTGCATTGCCGCAAATGGTCTGGCGCCTTTTTCGACAGTCTGAGGAAAGGCGGCAGCCGCCGCCTTTTCTTTTGCCTGAAATACGGGAAACTGCCCCAAATGGCCTTTTCGGCAGTCCGTATGGCATCAGTTCTTTGGCGGACGCTGCCGCCAGATATACCTTGAAAGCACTTCGACGACCAAAAAGCCTAGCACGATGCCGAAGCAGACCAAGAGCAGGTCGATGCCCTTTTGCAGCGCGAAGTCCATGTCGCGCGTGACGACGCCGTACATCATATAGTACAGCGACGCGCCGGGGATCAGCGGGATCGCGGCGACGGTCTGGAAGATCGTGGCCGGCGCCTTCTGGAGCCGGGCGAGGATCTGTGCAAACAGCGCGGACGCCATCGATCCGAACAGCGTTGCGGCGAACACGTTGTGCAAAAAGTGATCGGCAAGCAGATACACGCCCCAGGTCAGCAGCGCGCCGAGCGCGCAGTAAAGGATATGCCGGTCCCGCGCGTGGAACCAGAACGCAAAGCCGAGTCCCGCGATCACGCAGGAGATCAGGCTCATCGCGATATTCGGGTTCAGCACCATGATTTCGGGCGTGCCCCACCCGGGCAGCAGCAGCAGCGGCAGCGCGATGCCGAGCGCAATGCCGACCGCGCCGGTAAACGAGACCGAGATGTTCATGACGCCCGAGAGCGTGTCCAGATGCACGAGGTCGCGGACGCCGTTCGTCGTGCCGAGACCGCTGATCAGCAGCATGACCACGCCGATCGTGATGTAGCCGGTGTGCCGCCCGATCCCGAAATGCACGGCAAGCAGGATGAACAGCTCCGCCGTAAACGCGGTCAGAAAGTTCAGAATCATCGGGTTCGATTCGCGCTTGCTGAGCAGCCGGATCAAAAGCGTGGTCAAAAGCGACGCGAAAAGCGCCGTGACCGCGTCCAGAAGGTCGCAGTTGAAGAAGATGCCGAACCCCACGCCTGCCAGCGCGCCGCCGAGGTAATGCTCCCAGGCCTTTTGCGGCGGCTTCTGCAGCGTTTCGTTGAGCCGGGCGCGCAGCTCGTCGGCGTCGGGCGTATCGATGCAGCTGTGGCGCGACAGGTTGTTGAGCCGGTCGAGCTGGGCAAAGTTCACGCCCGTGGAGCGGACGTGCCGGATCTGCGTGAGCCGCTCGCCGTCGGGCGACGTCACGGTGGACTGAATGATGCTCGGCACGGCCCAGATGTTGCAGTCGGTAAAATGATATCCGGCACAGAGCCGGTACAGGCTGTCCTCGACACGGTGCGTCTCCGCGCCGCTTTCGATCATCGCCGCACCGATGTCCAGAATCGTTGTAAGAATCTTTGTGCTGTCCAATTGTCTCAACCTCTGCTGCGTCCTTGCAGAAAGTATAGCACACCCTTGTTCCGTCCGCAATCGGTTTTGGAAAAAGTTGCGTCCCTGCAAAAACCGCTGCATGTCCTGTAAGCCGAAAACAGAAAAAGATTCTGAATAATTTGATTCTACAAAAGATTTTACGGCACATTGGAAAAACCTGTTTACTTTTTAAGGCAACGGCACTATGATACCGGTAGGGGGAATTGCAGTATGGACAACACCGATATCCGGATCATCAACGCCCTTTCCGAGAACGCCCGCATCAGCGCAAGCGACCTTTCGGAGAAGGTCAACCTGTCCGTGTCCGCGGTGATCGAGCGCATCCGCAAGCTCGAGAACGCGGGCTGCATCAAGCAGTATACGACCGTGCTGGACGAGACCAAATTCGGGCTTGACGTGACGGCGTTCATCTGCATCCTGATGGATCATCCGCATTACAACGAGCAGTTCATCGAATTCGCACGCCGCAAGAGCGGCATTGTCGAATGCAACTATGTCGCGGGCGACTATGACTTTCTGATCAAGATCCAGACCGACTCGACGCGCTCCCTCGAACGCCTGCTCGACGAGGTCAAGAGCGTGCCGGGCGTCGGTCGCACGAAGACGATGCTCGTGCTTTCCACATCCAAACAGTTCCGCTCCCCGAAGCTGCGGGAGCGATGACAGCGCGCTTTGCGCTGTTTTTTTGTCGGGAAAACCCCCGCGGGTGCGGGAAATCATACAAAAACCATTCTGAGAGGAGAACAAAGTTATGCTGATCGGTGTCCCGAAAGAGATTATGCACGATGAGAACCGCGTGGCGGCAACGCCGGAGACGGTCAAACAGTTCTGTGCGGACGGTCATACCGTGCTCGTCGAGCGCGGCGCGGGAGAGGGCGCGTTCTTCCCGGATGCGCAGTACGAGGCGGCGGGCGCAGAGATCGTCGAAGACGTGCGCGAGCTGTATGACCGCGCGGATCTGATCCTGAAGGTCAAGGAGCCGCTGTTCAACGAGAAGGTCGGCGCGCACGAGATCGACCTGATGCACCGCGGACAGTATCTGATCACGTTTATCCATCCGGCGTCGCCGGTCAACCACGAGATGGTCAGAAAGATGGCGGCAAACGGCGTGATCGGTCTGACGCTCGACGGCGTTCCGCGCATTTCGCGCGCGCAGAACATGGACGCGCTGACCTCGATGAGCACCTGCGCGGGCTACCGCGGCATTGTCATGGCGGCGGAGCGGCTGGCGAAGTTCATCCCGAACATCTTCTGCGCGGTCGGTTCGATCAAGCCGGCGAACGTGCTCGTCATCGGCACCGGCGTCGCGGGTCTGCAGGCGATCGCGACCGCGAAGCGGCTCGGCGCGATCACCTATGCGGCGGACATCCGCTCGGCGGCGCGGGAGCAGGCGCAGAGCCTCGGCGCGAAGATCGTCGATCTCGGCATCCCCGATGAGATCTCGGTCGCGGAAGGCGGCTACGCCAGGGCCGTGACCGGCGAATGGCTCGAAAAGGAGCGGGAGGCGCTCCGCGCGGTCATCGGCAAGATGGATATCGTGTTTTTGTCCGCGCTCGTGCCCGGCAAGCTCGCGCCGGTTATGGTGACCGAGGACATGGTCCGTTCGATGGCGCCCGGCTCGGTGATCGTGGACATCGCGATCGACCAGGGCGGCAACTGCGAGATCACCACGCCCGGCATCACCGACGTCAAGTACGGCGTCACGATCGAGGGTATCAAGAACATTCCGGGATACCTGCCGACGAGCTCGACCTGGATGTTCGCAAAGAACGTCTACAACCTCACCAGGCATCTTGTTAAGGACGGCCGCATCGCGCTGAACCCGGACGACCCGATCGACGCGTCGATCCTCGTGACCGACGGCGAGAAGATCGTCCACAAGGGCGCGCTCGAGGCGATGGGGCTGTAAGGAGCGGATATGAAAGAGCTGATCCTGATCGGCGTCTTTGTCGCGGCGTCGGCGCTCGGATACGTCGTGATCCGTAAGGTGCCGAGCCTCCTGCATACGCCGCTGATGTCCGGCATGAACGCGCTTTCGGGCGTGACGCTGCTCGGCGCGCTGATCGCCGGGGCGGCCGCGTATTTGGACGGCAAAACGGCGGCGCTGCTGGTCGCGCTGCTTGCGGCGGCGCTTGCGACGGTCAACGTGGCGGGCGGTTTTTCGGTCACGCACCGCATGCTGAAGATGTTCCAAAAGCGGGGAACGGAGGACGAAAAATGAGTCCGATCCTGTATTATTCGCTGTCCGCCGTTTTGTCGGCGCTCGTGCTGCTCGGTCTTGCGATGCAGAGCCGCGTCCCGTCCGCCATGCGCGGCAACCTGGTCTGCGTCGGCGTGATGGGCCTTGCGGTGCTGCTGACGCTTGCAAAGGAAGGCGTCAAAACCGCGCTGCTCAACCCGTGGCTCTGGCTTGCGATGGCGGCCGGCGCGGCGGTCGGGCTCGTTTGGGCGTCGCGCATCCGGATGATTGAAATGCCGCAGGTCGTCGCGGTGCTGAACGGCATCGGCGGCCTTGCGAGCGCGCTGGTCGGCGGGCTGGAGCTTATGAAAGCCGGCAGCGGCGTGTTTTCCGACGTCACCGCCGCGCTCGCGCTCGTGATCGGCGCGGTTACGTTCTCCGGCAGCCTGGTCGCCGCGCTGAAGCTTGCGCGCGTGATCGACGGCAAGCCGAAAGCGTTCCCGTTCCACGGCGCGCTGTCCGCGCTGCTGCTTTGCGGCTGCCTTGCCGGCACGGTGCTTGCGGGCTTCGGGCTTGCGGCGGCCGCGCTGCCGATCTGCGCGGTCTCGGCGCTGCTGTTCGGCTGGCTGTTTGCGATGCGCGTCGGCGGCGCGGATATGCCGGTCGCGATCTCGCTGCTGAATTCGCTGTCCGGCGTGGCGGGCGCGATCGCCGGTATGGCGATCTATCACGTGCTGCTCGTCGCGGTCGGCGGCATCGTCGGGTCGAGCGGGCTTTTGCTGACGCAGATCATGTGCCGCGCGATGAACCGAAAGCTTTTGGACATCCTGCTCGGCAGGACCGTCAAAGCCGCGCCGAAGGAGGAGCAGAAGGAGGAACCGGCGCCGGAGGAATCAGAACCCGACTCGGAACCCGAGCCGGAACCCGAACCCGAGCCGGAGGAGGCGCCGTTTGCGCTGAAGGACGCGAAGAACGTCATCATCGTGCCGGGGTACGGCATGGCGCTGTCGCAGGCGCAGGGGAAGGTCAAGGAGCTTGCGGACCGGCTTAAGGCGAACGGCGCAACCGTGCGCTTTGCGATCCATCCGGTCGCAGGGCGCATGCCGGGGCATATGAACGTGCTGCTCGCCGAGGTCGATGTGGACTACGACGACCTGTATGAGCTCGACAGCATCAACGACGACTTTGCGTCGGCGGACGCGGTCGTGGTCGTGGGCGCGAGCGACGTCATGAACCCCGCCGCGCGGGAGGCAGAAGGGACGCCGATCTACGGCATGCCGATCCTGAACGTGGACGAGGCGCCGCACGTGTTCGTCTGCAACTTCGACCTCAAGCCCGGCTATGCCGGCGTCGAAAACCCGCTGTACCGCCGCACGCACGGCATCCGTCTGCTGCTCGGCGACGCGAAGGAATCCCTTCAGACGCTGATCGACGAACTGTAAACGCATGTAAGAGGCGGCAAACCCAAAGGGCAGACACATTCCGTGCCTGCTTTTTTGTTTGCCCGGAACTGCATTTTCAAAGATCCAGCCTTCCGGTTCCGCCGGGCGGGAAGGGGCAGTTTTGCCGGGACACATGCGGCGGGGAATTGTGAACATTGTGAACAAAGGCTCGTAAACCGGACGGGCCTTTTTTTGCTACCATGTGCATGACGAAAGGCAGGGAGGACGAAATGCAGACAAGACAGCTGGAGGAAGCGATCAGGGCGTACTTTGCGGCATGCGACGCAACGCGCGAGCGGCTGCCGCTGAAAAACGGCGGATTCTCAGAGAGACAGATCCCCTACACCCTGTACGGACTTGCGGCGGCGATCGGGATGAAGCCCAAGGAGCTGCTCGAAAAAGCGGACGGGTCGGGCAGGACGGCGAACCTCCTCAAGAGGGCGGTATGCCGGGTCGGCGCGTACCTCGAGGAGCGCGCGCTGCTCGGCGAGCTGGTTCATCAGGTCGCGCTTACGGCTTTGGCGGAGCTCGGCGGCGAACCGGTGCAGAGCGCGCCGGGCGGGCTTTTGATCACGATGGATGAGGAGGCGCAGCGCTATGCCGAATGACCTGCCCGCCGTCCTGCATCTTTCGGGCGTGCCCAACCCGAAACAGAAGCTGTTCTTTGCCGCTACGGCGCGGCACATCGCGTACGGCGGGGCGCGCGGCGGCGGAAAAAGCTGGGCGATGCGCCGAAAGTTCGTCCTGCTTGCCTTTCGATACAGCGGACTGAACCTGCTGCTGCTAAGGCGGACGCTGCCCGAGCTGACGGAAAACCACGTCCGGCCGCTGCAAAAAGAGCTTTCGGGCGCAGCGGAGTACAACCAGACGCGGCGCGAGTTCCTGTTTCCGAACGGCAGCCGGATCAAGCTCGGTTACTGCGACAAAGAGACCGACGTGTACCAGTACCAGGGACAGGAATACGACGTGATCGGGCTCGAGGAGGCGACGCACTTCACCGAGGCGCAGATGCAGTTCCTTTCGACCTGCAACCGATCGGTGCGAAGCGACTTTTCGCCGCGGATGTACTACACCTGCAACCCGGGCGGCGTCGGCCACGCATGGGTCAAGCGGCTGTTCATCGACCGCGTCTACCGCAACGCCGAATGCCCCGACGACTACGTGTTCATTCCGGCAAAGCTCTCCGACAATCCGGTGCTGATGCAGAACAACCCCGAATACCGGAAGACGCTTATGAATCTTCCCGAACCGCTTCGGCGGGCGCATCTGGAAGGCGACTGGGACGTGCTCATGGGTCAGTACTTTCCGGAGTTTTCGCGCGAGAAGCATACGGTCGCGCCGTACCCGATCCCGGGCGAATGGCGGCGCTTCCGCGCGATGGACTGGGGCTACAACGATCCGTGCTGCGTGCTGTGGTTCGCGGCGGCGCCCGACGGGCGGCTGACCGTCTACCGCGAGCTGTACGTCCGCAAGACGCTCTCGAGCGCGATCGCAAGGGAGGTTGTGCGGCTGTCGGACGGCGAGCGGATCGCCTACACCGCGGCTTCGCCCGACGCGTGGCAGCAGCGCGGTCTCGGCGGCATCGAAGGGCAGACGATCGCGGAGGTGTTCCAAAGAAACGGCGTGCCGCTGCTGCCCGCGGACAACGCCCGCATCCCGGGCTGGCAGCGCGTCCGCGAGGCGCTTGCGCCCCAAAGCGACGGAAGACCGCAGATCGAGATCTTTTCGACCTGTCAGAACCTCATCCGCACGCTGCCGCTTCTGACCTTTGACCGGCATACGGTCGAGGACGTTTCGGACAACTGCGAGGATCACGCCGCCGAGGCGCTGCGCTACGGGCTGATGTCCCGTCCGCGCCCCGCAAAGCCGGATCCTGCCGCGCCGCCGTTATGCTACGATCCGCTCGACCGCATAAGACCCTCGGCAGCCGGTTACCGGTCCCTGTAACAAAGCAAGAAAGGAACGACTATGAAACAAGACAAGCAAACCACAAAGCAGCGGCAGCTTTCGGAGCGGGCATACGCGCTGTTTACCGCGTTCCGGAACGCCTATGCGCCGGAGTGGCGGCGGCTCGAGCACTGCGAGCGCATGTACCGCGGCGATCACTGGTACGACGTGCCGGTCAGCGATCCGAACGAGCCGCGTCCCGTCACGCCGATTCTGCAGTCCACGGTCGAGAACATCGCCGCGGATCTGATGGAGCAGGTGCCGGAGGCCGTGATCCGCCCCGAAAGCGCATCCGACGCCTACATCGCCCGCGTCGTCGAAGCCGTGATCGCCCGCAATCACGACGCCGCCGCGTACCCGGAGGAGTACCGGAAGCTCGTGCACGATCTGCTCGTTGCCGGCTACTGCGTGCAGGAGGTCGGCTACGACAGCGAAGCCAACGGAGCTTTGGGCGGCGCGTTTTTGCGGCAGGTGGACGTGCGGAACATTCTGTTCGATCCGCTCTGCTGCGATCTGCAGGACGGCCGCGCGGTGTTCAAGCTTTCGCTGCGCTCCCGCGAGTGGATCGAAGCGCACTACCCCGATCAGGCGCCTCTGATTGCGGCCGATCCGGCAGCCGCCGCAGCCGCGCCGATCGACGACATCCTGCATGCCGACCGCACCGACTCGCTGCTGCTGCTCGAATACTGGTGGCGCGAGTTCGACGCAAAGACCGGCTTGTATCGCGTGCACATGGCGATCCTGTGCGGCGGGATCGTGCTGGAGGACAGCCGCGAAGCCAAGCCCGACGGGTACTTTGCCCACGGGCAGTACCCGTTCGTTCTGACGACGCTCTACCCGAGAAAGGGAAGCGCGCTCGGCTTCGGGATCGTGGATCTGTTCGGCAAGCAGCAGCGCTACGCGGACAAACTCGACCAGATCGTATTGAAAAACGCGCTGATGGCGTCGCGCAACAAACTGCTTTTGACCGACGCAAGCGGATTTGATGAAAATGATCTGCGCGACTGGTCGAAGGAAGTCCACGTGGGCGAATCGCTTTCCGGCATCACCTGGTTCTCGACGCCGCCGCTGCCGCAGTACCTGATCTCGTACATCCGCAGTATCCGCGAGGACATCAAGGAGGAGAGCGGCGCGAACGACTCGTCCCGCGGCGCGGCGACAAACGGCGTGACCGCGGCGAGCGCGATCGAAGCGCTGCAGGAGGCGAGCACGAAGCGCGCCCGCATGGCGACCGAGCAGCTCCACGAAGCGTTCCGCAAGGCAGTGCGCCTCGAGATCGAGACCGAGCGGGAGTTCAACTTCTTCCTGCGTCCGGTGACGATCGCGGAAGGCGGCGAACAGAAAGAGGTGCTGTTTGACAGCACGCTGATGAACCGCGACGTGCCGGGCGGCGTGCAGCTTCCGATCGAGTTTTCGATCTCGATCAAGGCCGTGCGGCAGAACCGCTACGCGGTGCAGGCGCAAAACGAGCTGATGCTGCGGCTGTATGACCTCGGCGCGCTGGATGTTGCGCAGGCGATCGGACTCATGGAGTTCGAGGGCAAGGAGCAAGTCTTAAAGAGCCTGCAGGCGGGCGAGGCAGCGGCCGCGCCCCAAACACAATCCGAAAAAAAGGAGAAAAAACATGCTGTTTCAAAAACACAACGTTGAACCGCTTGGAACGGAAGCGTTCGAAGCGGAACCGAACCCGTTCGCCGAAATTGCCGAGGCGCTTGTGAGCCTGCAGCAAAACGGCGAGCTGCCCGAGGCGTTCGACCTCGATACGGCCTGCTCCGATCCCGCGTTTGCGGCGCTGCTGCAGGAATTTGAACCCAAGGCCGCCGTCCGCATCTATGCAGCCGAAGCGCGCGCGGACAGCGCGTATGCCGACGCGATGGCGGCGATGACCGAAAAACTGAACGCCCAGAAAGCGCTTCCCAAGGCGACGCGCCCGAACCGCGCGGTCGCTGCCGAGCCCGACTACCTGTCGCTCTCGCCCGAAGCGTTCCGTTCGCTCGAAGCCCAGCTGAAATCCGCTGCCCGTAACGGCAGACGCATCACTTTGTAAGGAGGATCCTATGGCTATCAACACGACTGTTTCTACCGCAACCACCGCTGCTTTCAACAAGCAGTTCTATGACAAGAAGCTGATCGAAACCGCAAAGACGCGCCTCGTGCACGCATCGTTCGGTCAGAAGCGCAGCATCCCGCGTCACAACGGCAAGCGCGTGGAGTTCCGAAAGTACGACCTGTTCACGCCCGACCAGGACGCGCTGACCCTGACCGAAGGCGTCACGCCCGACGGCCAGTCGCTGTCGCAGTCCGTCGTCGAGGCCGAGGTCAAGCAGTACGGCGCCTACGTCGAGGTGTCCGACCTGCTCGATCTGACCGCGTACGACGAGGTCATCGCGGACTCCGCAGAGCTTTTGGGCGAACAGCTCGGCACCGTCGTCGAGTGGGTCACGCGCGACGCGATGTGCGCCACGACCAACGTCCAGTATGCGGGCGGCAAGCTGAAGCGGATCGACCTGACCGCGGACGATAAGCTGACCGTTGAGGAAGTGCGGAAGGCCGTCCGCACGCTCAAAAAGAACAAGGCGAGAACGTTCGTCACCGCGGCGGACGGCAGCATGCGCAAGCCACACTACGTCTGTATCTGCTCGCCCGACGCGACGTTCGATCTGCAGAACGATCCGCTGTGGCAGGACGTTTCCAAGTACAGCAACGCCGAGCAGATCTACTCCGGCGAGATCGGCCGCCTGTTCGGGGTCGTGTTCGTCGAGGCGACCGAGGCGAAGGTCTACGGGCAGAGCGTGTACAACTTCGTCAACACGGTCTCCGGCAAGACGTTCACGTTCCAGAACCGCATGACCGAGGCCGAAAAGGCGTACCTGTCCGTGCCGGGCAACAAGATCAAGTGCGGCAGCGCGACCTATACGCTCGACAGCAATCCGCTGACCTACAACGGCGCGGTGCCGGTCATCCACGTCGTCGAGACGATCCAGTTCGAAGCCGGCGACCTGATCTACTCCGCAGACGCCGGCAAGCCCGACGCGCAGACGTTCATGGCGCCCGCGGTGCATGCGACGCTCGTGTTCGGCGCGGATGCGTACGGCGTCATCGACGTGGACGGCAGCGGCACGATGGAGACGATCATCAAGCCGCACGGCTCGTCCGGCTCGCTCGACCCGCTGAACCAGCGTGCGACCGTCGGCGCAAAGGTCGCGGCGTACGCGGCAAAGGTGCTGAACCCGCTCTGGCTCGTCAAGATCGAGCACTGCGTCAGCGCGTAACG
Source organism: uncultured Eubacteriales bacterium (assembly GCA_902790115.1). Lineage (GTDB taxonomy): Bacteria > Bacillota > Clostridia > Christensenellales > CAG-138 > UBA3792. The sequence goes on from CADAQS010000006.1 coordinate 24,062, forward strand.
GAACAAACGGCGCGGGGAGGGCCTCCCTCCCCGCACGGGTTAGGAGGAAGCTATGAAAAAGACGGAACAGGAACCGATGGTATCGGTCTATCTTTCGACGGAGAACGGCCCGTTTGTCGAGGGCGCGATCAACGGAACGAACTTCCGCATCCGCACCGGCGAGATCGTACAGATCCCCGAGCGGATCGCCGCCGTGCTCGAGGGGAGCAGGCTTGCCGTGCTCGCCGGAGAAGCGCGCGTGAAAGCGTTCGCCGCGGCGGGCGGCAAGGAACTGTGAGGGGGATGCGCTATGACATTGCTGCAGCTGATGTATGCGGCGCTCGATGAACTGGAGCGCCCGCACGATACGGAGACCGTAGCGCTCTGGCGCGAACGGCTGACCGCATACGCAAACGAGGCGGTCAGCGACCTTTATACGACATTTCGCCCGTGGCGGCGCGAGACGCTCACGCCCCGGCACGGCGTTCTGACGCTTTCGGGACTTTCCCGCACCTGCAGCAAGGTGCTCGGGATCGAGAGCGGCGGCATGCGGATCCCGTTTCACTACGGCACGGGCACGAACGAGCTGATCGTTCCCGGCTGGGACAGCGAACCGCTGACCGTCGTGTACCGCTACGCGCCGACCGTGCTGCAAAACGACGACGATTCGACCGACCTTCCCGCCGCCTGCGACCCGCTGATCGTGCTGTACATGGTCGCGCGGGACCGGGCGCACGGCGACGCGTCGGCGCAGAACGGCTCGCGCCTGCGCCTGTCGCTCTATGAGAACCAGAAGCGGCGCTTAAAGCTCGATTACGACGAGCCGTCCGGCTGCCGCATCTACAACTACTGCTAAAGGAGGGCTGCCCGATGGCAATGCAATCACGGATCTTTCAGACCTTCAGCGGCATGCGCCAGGACAAAAACGACTATATCAGCTCTCCCGACACGAGCCCCGACGCATGCAACATGCAAACGCCGAACGGCTGCCTCGCGGTGGCGACGGGCTTCTCGCGCGTCATGCAGCGAACCGTCCCGACGACGGATGTGCTGAAGCGCCTGTACGTTTATGCAACGCCGGCCGGGCTGAAATACCTCGCCTGTACGGATACGCAGCTCGTCGTGTACGAGCCGGACGGGAACTTCTGGCGGTCGCTGTACCGCTTTTCGACTCCGGTCGGGGAAAACCGCGTCGAGTTTCTGCCGGTCAAGATCGGCTCGGACGACTTTCTGCTCGTTGCGACCGGACGCGGACCGCTGATCAAGTGGGACGGCGTCAGTCACGAAGCCGCCGCGTTCGGAAGCGCAGAGCAGCTCTCCGACACGCCGGTCAATTTTGCGGCAAGCTACTTTGGACGGCTGTTCTCCTCGGGAAACGAACAGAGTCCCGCCCGGCTGTACTGGAGCAAGACGCCCGGCGGCACGCGCACGATCGAGGACTGGCGCGCCGACGACGCGAGTCCGGACGTGTCCGGCGGCTTCGTGGACGTCGGCACCGGCAGCGACCCGATCACGGGGCTGTTCTCCCTGTCGAACCAGCTGCTGATCTTTAAGCGCGACACGCTGTACCGGCTGCTCGGAGACCGGCCGTCCAACTACCGGGTTCTGCCGGTGGACGCCGCGTTTGCAAGGACCGGTCACGCCGCCTGCGCGCAGTACGCCGACCGGCTGTACTTTCTGACGCCGACCGGCCTGTGCTATTTCGACGGCCAGACCGTGCGCCGCCCGATGAGCTACCGCGCGCTGCACCGCGTGCTCGAAAACTGCGATCTCGAGCGGTGCGAGGCGGTCAACTCGGGCGATATGCTGTACTTTGCGGTGCGCGAGAAAACGACCGGTCCGTACAACGACCTTCTGATCGAGTACGATCTGATGCGCGATACGTTCATGCTGCGGCGCGGGTTCTCGATCGCGGGACTGTGCGCCGCGCGCGGCGAGCTGTACCTTCTGACCGGCATCGGGCGGGTCGAGAAGTTCGACGACAGCCCCGACTACGACGGCGCGCCGATCGAGGCGTGGTGGGAAACGCCCCGCATGGACTTCGGCAGCAAGGGCGTCAAAAAGGCGCTCGGAGAGCTGACCTGTACCGGAAGCGGCGATCCGATGCAGATCACCGCGCTCTGCGACGGCAATGCGTTTACGACGGAGCTTGCGTTCCCAACCGACGCCGATCACGTTGCCGAAGCGGTGCTTCGCGGCGAGGGACGCATCGTGCGGCTGCGGTTTTCGAATGTGCGCGGCGGCGCGTTCACGCTCGATACCGGCCTGCTGCTGCGCTTCGACGCGATCGCAAGACCGGATTAAGGAGGAAATATGAGCAGTTACACCAAGACCGGCATGCAGGCGCTGTTTCCGGTGTACCTTGCGCGGATGGCGCAGGAGAGCGACATGCGCGACGCCTACGACAGCGCGATCGCACAGAACGAAAACAATCTGAACCAGAACTTCGAGCTGCTGTACGACAAGCTGCTCGAACTGGAAGCGGCAATCGCAAACAGCGAGGAAGGAGAAACGACATGAACCGATATACCCCACATCTGCTGACCCCGGCGATCACGCCGGACGTGCTGATCCGCCGGAAAGCGGCGCAGCCGGAGCAGGAACCCGAAGCGCCAAAAAAGGCCGGCGGCTCGGGCGGCAGCGAACCCCAGACGCCGATGCCGTCCTTTGAGGACCTTTTGCGCGAGGCCGAGCGCTACTATACCCCCAAGACGATCGAGTTTAACCCGCTGGATCGGGAAACCATGCGGGACATGATCGCCGAGTGGCTGCGTCCGAGCTACGACCAGGCGATCGCGCGGCGAAGGGAGCGCACCGAGCAGTACAACGCGAATCTCGACGCGGACGCATGGTCGCGCGGGATGGGCAGCAGCACCTACGTGACCGACGTGAAGGGACGCAACTACGGCGACGAATCGCGCGACATCGGCACGCTCGAATCGTCCTACGGCTCGGCGCTCGCCCAGAACCTTCTGGAAGCGCTGCAGAAGCAGGACGCGCAGAAGCTCGAGGTCGAGCGCTTCAACGCCGAGCAGATCAACGAGGCGCGGCAAAGGGCGCTCGACGCCGCGACCGCGCTGTACAACGCGTGGCTGCGCTACGGCGCCAATCCCGTAAGCACAAAGAAGAGCGGCAGATCGGGCGGCTCGGGCGGCTCGGGCGCTGCGTCCGAAGAAAGCGATCCGGCGACGAATAAAAAGAGCGCGAACCGGAACGAATCGCCGGCCTCCCCGAAGGAATCGCTGCAAAAACGGATGCTAAGAAACCTCGAATCCGTCCCGGCGTACGACAAGATCCCCAAAGTCGATCCGAAAAAGGTCGAGCAGGCGGTCAGCCGCATGACCGAGCAGCAGCGAAAGGACCTGTTTGCCGGCAAGGGACGCAGGAACGCCAAAATGCTCGTCGAGATCGGAAAGAGCCTCGGCCGGTCCGGGCTGGAGGAGCTCAAAAAAAGAACCGTCGATCACCGATAACGGGCAAAACCTTTCTATCAGCCTGCAAAAGAGCGCAAACCGCGCTCTTTTCAGACTGTCGAAAAAGGCGCCAGACCATTTGCGGCAATGCAAAAGTCCATGATATTTGCAGGAAAAAAGGTGCAGTTTTGCACCTTTTTTTGAATATTTGCCGCAAATTAGCCGTTTTTTCGTTCCGTCCCGAAACATAGTCGTTGTGTGTCGCTGCGCTTCTTCAACTCCTTGTTTCGGTCGCAGCTCACCTCGCTTCTTCTGCCGCCGGCAGCGCTCGGATCGCTGCCCTCGGCGTAGCGTCAGTACAGCCTTCGGCTGAAGAAAACGGCTTCTGAACACCTTCTCGGCAGTCTGTTCAGCGTGTCAAAAAGGTTTTTGACACGCTGAACAGAGCGCAAAACGCGCTCTTTTTTTCCGGTCTGCGCCCGTATGGGCAGACAGCCGTTTTTTGGAAGTTATGATTTCACCCGGGCAGGCACAGAATAGCCGTATCGATTCATAAGATATGGAAGAATGCACAAAGGAGGGCGCAAATGCCTGCCTGGAGGATTACAACATTCGAATATGACGTTCCGGTGGAACGGCTTTTGCGGCGGCGGCTGACGGAGGAGCAGGCTTCGTTTTCGCTGCGCGCGCTGCCGTCCGGCGCGGAGGTGACGGTGCGGGGCAAAGACGGGCAGGCGCACCTTGCCAAGGCGGCTTCCAGGATGCTGCTGCGCGATTTTCAGTACCTCGTGCTTGCGCGGATGACCGACGCAATGCCGTTAACGCTCGGCGAAAAGCGCGCGGTGCTGACCGACGCGCTGCAGTCCGCGCGGCGGCGGGAGGAGGCAGAGCCGGTGCAGGCGGCGCTGAACGAATACTTTTCGACGGAAGACGCGCTGTGCGCGGACGGGTTTTTGCATTTCCGGATGCAGGACAGCCTGATGCTGTGGCAGCTTTGCGTCGAGCAGGCCGCGAGCCGCGTCCTGCTGCAAAAGGA
>CADAQS010000007.1 GCA_902790115.1 uncultured Eubacteriales bacterium
ACAATCAGCGGGATATAGGAAGGCTCGTTCCGCTTTCCTCTGAAAGGTGTCGGCGCCATGTACGGGCAGTCGGTTTCGGCGAACACTGAGGTGCTGACGGTCGAAGCGCCGGTCGGTTCGCTCGACGAGCTCAATGCCGCGCTGCCGAAGCTTGCCGCGCTCCGCTCGATCCGTCTGACGCTTCCGCTTTCGTTTTCCGCAGAGGGCGCGGCGCTTGCCGCCTCGCTTGACGCATTTCGGCTCGAACATCCATCGATCGAAGTGGCCGCGATGTGGCAGCTGGACGGCGCGGACCCGGAAAAGGTTGCCGCCTATGTTGCAAAGCCGGAGGATGACGTCGGCAAAGCGGGCCTCATTCGCATGCTTACCGCGCTGCCGAATCTGGAATTTCTCGATCTGACCGCAGCCGCGCCCGCGCGCGAGGCGATCGCTTCCGCCGTTGCGGCTTCGCCGCAGGTGCAGATCCTGTGGGAAGATCCCGCGTTCGGCGCATCGGATTCCGGGGAACAAATGCTCTCCTTTGCCGAAGAGGTCCTGCCAGACGCGCTTGCCGCCTACCTTTCCTGCTTCCCGTCCCTCAGGGAAGTCGATCTGTATGACACCGATCTTTCGGAGCCGGATGCCGACGCGATCTGCGCCGCATTCCCCGCCGTGCAGTTCCATCGCATGGTCACGCTGAACGGCGTCGCCTGCGACAGCTTTGAAGAGCTGCTGAATTTTGACGGCGTGGTGATCGAAAACTATGACGCGTTTTCCGACGCGCTCGCCGCTTTCCCGCGGCTGCAGCGCATCGAACTCAACGACTGCTCCCTGACCGACGAGCAGCTTGCCGCGCTTGCGGCACGCTATCCCAAAGTCAAAGTAGTGTGGACCGTGCATTTTCGGAAGTTTGCACTCCGCACCGACGCGGTTGCGTTTTCCACGCAGCAGCCCGGCGACAACGACAACCGGCTGACGAGCCGCGACGTCGATCCGCTCCGCTACTGCACCGATCTGATCGCGCTCGACCTCGGGCACAACGACCTCGACGATCTTGATTTTTTGCGCCCGTTGACCAAGCTGCAGGTGCTGATTCTTGCCGACAGCCGCAAACTCAAGGACATTTCGGTGCTCGGAACGCTGCACAACCTCAAATATGTCGAGCTGTTTTTGACCGGCGTTTCGGATATTTCTCCGCTTTCCGAGCTGCACGAGCTGCTTGACGTCAACCTCTGCATCACGCACGTCGCTGACCCGACGCCTCTGCTCGCCTGCAAAAAGCTTGAGCGCATCTGGATCGGGCAGCAGACGCTGCAATATATGAACGAAGAAGGCCTCCATACGCTGATGGAAGCCTTCCCGAATGCACAATATGATCTGACGTCCGTTTCCTGCACGAACCTCGGCTGGCGCGAACATCCGCGCTTCTTTGCGTTCCGGTCGATGTTTAAGACCGGCGAACCCGTGGAACCGTTCCTGCCCTGACCGCTCAATCCGGCTGCACGGCGTCGTTTTCCAAAAAAGTCACCACGTCGGACAGGCCGCGGATGTTGTGATGCGGCGTTCCGGTCAGCGTCAGAAGCGACAGTTCCCTGCCCATGAACACGAGCGAGGTCGAATGTCCGCCGTCAAGATTGTACGCGGCTTTGCAGCCGTACCGCACGCAGACGTTTGCAACGTCGGTGAACGACATCTGGTTTTGCCGGTCGCGCAGCGTCACCGCCGCGAGAAAGTGGAACGGATCGCTGTAGCCGAGCGCGACGCGCATCGTCACGACGCCCTTTTTTCCGCCGTCGTCATAGGCGGCCTTTCCGTCCTCCACGAGAACCGGTCCGAATGAAAAACTGTCCTTTACGCCGAGCGCCCTGAGCTGTTCGGCGTTTATTTTTCCGCGCGGATACAGCGCCATCGTGCCGTTCGGCAGAATCGCCGCGGTCGTCTGCTCCGTGCGGTCGTAATACACGACGCCGCCGCGCAGCATCACGCCCTTGCGGTTTGAGGTGAAACCGAGATAGTCGCCGGTCATCGCGAGCACTGCATGCGCGTTCTTCGCCTGCTCCTGCGGAAGCAGCGCCGGCATCCGGATCACCTTGCCGGTCGCTTCCGGATCGGTCACGCGTCCGTTCGGCAAGGCATTTGCCGTCGCGAGCATGTCCGCCCGGAAAGGCGTCTGCGGCTCGGAATCGTCGATACAGATCTGCACCGCGCCGGACGGATCGAGATACAGCCACGGTCCGAGCTCGCTGCCCTCGCCCTCGATGTATGCTTTGGCCGTTCCGTGCGCTTCCGTCTCCAAAAGTCCCGAAACTTTCCAATTTGAATCGAACAGCGGCTCGTTCGGCAGTTCCTTCGGCAGGCGTCCCGCACAGAGCAGCGAACCGTCATACCGCACGCCGACCGTGTGATACGCGCCGGCAGCAACTGCCGCAACGTCGGTCCAGTCCGAAACGTCGCACTGCCCGCAGGCGTTGTCGCCCGCCGCAACGACCGTGCCGTCGCGCTTCAGTCCGACCGTGCTGCATGCGCCGCAGGCGATCTGGCAGACGTCTCTCCAATCCGAAACGTCGCACTGCCCGTAGGTGTTGTCGCCGGCAGCTTCGACCGTGCCGTCGCGCTTCAGTCCGACCGTGTGCCACAGCCCCGCTTTGACCGAAACGACGTCGGTCCAGTCCGAAACATCGCACTGCCCGTGTCCGTTGCCGCCCGCCGCAAGCACCGTGCCGTCCGCTTTTAAGCCGACGCTGTGCCATGCGCCCGCCGCGACCGAAACGATCCCGTTCCAGTCCCGTACCGCAAGCCGGCCGTATGCGCCGCTGCCGAGTCCCGTCACCGTGCCGTCCGCGTGCAAAAACAGGCCGTGCGTCAGCCCTGCGGAAAGATCGGTAATGTCGTCAAACGACGCGATCGTTTCCGCTGCGCCGTAGGTCTCCGTATTCGGAATCACCCTGCCGTCCTGCAGAAAAAAGACCGCGGTCAGTCCCGAAACCGTGCGCCGCGCTTCTTTCGGCGCTTCGCCATAGCGTGCGTCGCCCGCAATCCAGGCGTTTTGTCCGCCGATGCCTGCCGTATGCCATGCGCCGGCAGAGATTCGATCCGTCGCCTGCTGCTGGATCTGCGCCATTCTTTCCTCGCGCTGCGCAAGCAGCGCATCGGCCGCCGCAAGCGCCTGTTCGGTTCCGAGCGTGTGCAGCGCCGCGATTCCCTCGTCATAATTGCTTCCGGTAAACACAGCTTGTGCTGCCTGAAAAGCAAGCCGCTCCTCAATCGATTCGGCATGCGCCGCGCTGTCCCGATACTCGCCGAGCGAACGGAACGCCGTCAGCGCTTCGTTGTCGCGTCCCGCGTTTTCGGTTGCGCAGGCTGCGCGGTACAGCAGCTCCGTTTCGATTTCCGTTTTTCGCCCGTCCGAAGAATCCTTCAAAAGTTCCGCAGCGTAATCGAGATCGTCCTCCGCAATCGCGCGATCGATTTCCTTCGAAAGCCGCTCGCTCCGCAACGCGGAAAGCGCGTCGATCCTGTCTTTGGAAAAAGGCTTTCCGTCCAGTTGTTCGATCGCTTCCGAAAGCCTTTCCGCAGCCTGATCATACGGAAGCGCTTCGCTTTCCTCTGCCGCCGCCCGGTAGATTCGCTCCTGCGGCAAAAGCAGCGCAGCAAAAACGGCGCCTGCCGCCACAAAGAGCAGCAGGGCCGCGATCAGAATCTTTCCGATGGTTTTTTTCTTTGCAGATGCTTCCATCAATCCTCCGTCACAACGAACAGCATGGCGCCGAAGTCGCCCTGCATATGCATCTTATCCGAATAGCCCGTTCCGATGAACGACCGGTGCAGGCGAACGCCGGACATCAGCTGTGCGCCGGATGCGCGATATTCTTCCGCGTAATCGTCCATCTTTGCATATTTGTCGGCCGTCAGCAGCAGATGGCTGTAGGAGCGGAGCTTCACCGGCAGGATATGCTTGAGCAGCGTTCCGAACGCGCCGACGAACAGCGGACTCTGCACCTGCCGCAGCGTATAGGTCTTTTCGGGATCGAGCCCTCGGATCTCGAGCAGATCGTTCGCGCGCGCCGCTGGGACGAGCGTCCGTACCCGCAAAACGACGGTCTGCTTTTCGGTCTGCGCCTGCCACTGCACGATGTGCGGGTCGCCGGTCTCGATGCGGGAGAACCGACCGAACTGACACGTCTGCCGGATCGACCGATACTGTTCGAGAAGGCTCTTGATCACCTTGCGCTCGACCGGCTTGAGGTCCAAAGGATCCAGTTCGAGACCGAACGCGCCGAACGCCGCCACCGCGAACCGGGTGAACAGCGGCGTATCGCGCAGCGTCTGCTGATGCGGCGCCATCGAAACGTGCGCGCCCATCGTGCTGACCGGGTAGAACAGCGAAAGACCGCCCTGAATTTTGAGCCGCTCGATCGGGTCGGTGTCGTCGGACGCCCAGATCTGCTGTGCAAAACAGAGGTGTCCGAGGTCGAACCGGCTGCCGCCCGACGCGCATCCTTCCAGGAGAATCTTTGGACGCGGCTCAAAGATGCGGGTCAGTACCTCGTAATAGCCGAGCTCATAGCGGTGTAAAAACGCGCCGTCCAAAAAATCGCTGACCTTGCGGTTCATATCCCATTTGACGTAGGAGATCGGCGCGGAATCGAGGATGTGCGTAACGTTTTCGACAAGATAGTCGCGCACCTCCCGTTTCGTCAGATCGAGCATCTTCTGGTGACGCCCGAGCGACGGCGTGCGGTTCGGGCGCTGAATCGCCCAGTCGGGATGCGCGCGGTACAGGTCGGAATCGTCGTTGACGTTTTCCGGCTCGAACCAAAGGCCGAACCGCATTCCGAGTCCGTTGATGCGCGCGCCCAGGCCATCAAGCCCGTTCGGCAGCTTTTTCCGGTTTACGGTATAGTCGCCGAGGCCTGCGGTATCGGTGTTGCGCGCACCGAACCAGCCGTCATCCAGCACGAACAGCTCACAGCCTAAACGTTTCCCGTGTTTGGCCAGGCGCAAGAGCGAGTTCTGCCGAAATTGAAAAAAATTCGCTTCCCAGTTGTTGATCAGGATCGGGCGTTCTTTGGTCTGCCAGTCGCCGCGCACAATCTGCTTCTGCACGAACGCATGGAAGTTCTGCGACATGCCGTTTTTTCCGTGCGCCGAATAGGTCAGAACCGCTTCCGGCGTTTCAAACGTTTCGCCGCCCTTCAGCTCCCACAGGAAGCAGTACGGATTGATACCGCCGGTGACGCGCACCAGTCCCACCGGGCTCAGTTCGACGGTCGTCTGATGGTTGCCGCCGTAGACGAGGTTGAAGCCGTAAACCGAACCGGTGTCATCGGTTGCGCCATGCTCGATCAAAGCGAGCGCGGGATTGTTCCGGTGCTGCGAAAAGCTCGTGCTTTCGTTGACGATCGCACCGGTCAGCAGCGGACGCTCGATCACGTTTGCCTCGCTGATCCAGCCGCCCGACAGCGTGGCGACGCTGTATTTGCGGTCCGGCAGATCGATCGAGTAGCTCATGAGTTTTTTGATCAGAACCGGCTGCTCCTCCGCGTTGCGCAAGACCGCGCGCCGCGTAATCACATTCTCCGCCTCATACACGGAGTAGTACAGATCGAGATACACCGAAAACGCCTTGTCCTTCAGCGTGACGATCAGCGTTTCGGCGTTCTCGCCGGCTGCAGACGGAAGCGTCTGCATCTTCGGCGCGCCGGCTTCGATGCGGTACGAATCCAGTACGAAATCGCAGGTAAAGCTGCCGTCTGGGAGCTTCAGTTCCGCCGGCGAAACGCGGAAATCGCCCTTGCCGACGCCCGACCATTCGAGCGGTATCTCCTCGAGACAGTACGATGGATCCGCTTTCTCATCGTAAAGGACCGCGCTGCCCTGCGTCAGTTCATGCTTCTGCCGCAGCGACTCGACGTCCCCCTCCGGCAGCTTTCTGCCGTAATGCAGATGTTCGAGGTGCGCAAACGCGTTCTTCTGAAACAAATAGGTGGTGTCCGCCGTGTCGAGGCGGAACAGACCTTCCGAAACCCGGATACTCATACGGCTCTTTCCTTTCCTTTTGCTTAATATTTCACGTTTGGATGGAAATGTTCAAAGATCAGACAATCGTACTGCTTTTGCAAAAGCGCATGATCGTTCGCCTCGCGCTCCGTCCAGTAAACCAAAAACGCGCCGGCCTTTTTTGCCACAAACCATGCAAGCGGCCGCTTTGGCGATCCGTATGCGATAAAGTGCGGACGGGTCAGAAAGTTCGTCCAAAGATGCGACATCGCAAACGATTTGAACGCCGAAGACTCCTTCCGCCATCCCGCGTACGATTCGGTCAGCTGCCCGCGCATCAGGTCCGGCGCGTTCTTTTTAAACCACCGCACGATCCGCGGGTCGAAGCTCTCGACGCAGTACGGACCTTTGCAGGTGCGCAGGATCGCAAGCGTTTTTTCGCACAACTCCGGATAGTTGTCGGTCGATTTCAGTTCGACGATCGTCGGGCTATTGCCGTCGAGCACGCCCATCACATCGGTGAACAGCGGGATGCACTTATCCGCACCGCTGTTGCCGAACAGCGACATCTTCTGAAGCTGGGCAAGCGTAAAGCTGTCCACGCGGCCTTTGTACTCCGTCTCCCGATCGACAAAATCGTCATGGAACACGACAACCTCGCCGTCTTTGGTCAGCTGCACGTCGAGCTCTACACCGTAGCCGTTTTCCACTGCGGCGCGAAACGACGCGAGCGTGTTTTCCGGAATGCTCTGATCCTTTTTGTAGAGACCGCGGTGCCCGCACTGCAGATTCTGAAACGGCGCCGTCTGCTCCTTTTTCGGAACGGACGGAAAGATCAAAAACAGATACAGCGCGCATAGCGCCAAAAGTCCCAGCAGACAATACACAAATGGCATAACTCTCGCCCCCTTACCGTACAGATTATAACGTATTTGTGCCGTTTTGGGAAGTATACGAAGCGCATTTGTCGATTGTTTTTTCGCGGGTTGCGAGCGTTTTCCTGCTATGATATAATCCTTTTTGTATGAAGTGATCTGAAAAACGGACAGGAAGGACTGAATGAGGATTTTTTCATCCGCAAAAACGAAATTTTTGCTGACGGCGGCTCTTTTTTCCGCTCTTTTCCTGCTCTTTGCCTGCATTTCCAAAAAGGACGGCGAAAAGCCGGATCCTTTCCGTACGCCCGAACCCGAACGGATCGTACAGATCACCGTCCTGCCGAGCGAGATCGCCGTCGTTACGCCTACGCCCGAACCGCCGCGGCTCGATTTTGCGCCGCTGCGCGTTTCGGAACGGGAAACCCTGTATGACGTCACGCCGCTCCTTGAAAAGGAGCGGACAACCATCCTGTTCTCCGGCTTTTCCGACGACGGACGGCTGATCGTCTACCGCGCCGGCGAGGACGGCTCGCAGCTTCTGATCGATCAGTTCGACCTGCGCTACGGCGATCTGCAGCCGCTGTACGCGTTCGGCTTTTCACCGGCGTCCGTCCTTCTGAACCGGGAGATCGAGATTTTTTCCTACGATCCGCCGCTGTTTTACAACTATCCTGACAGTATTCTCTATGCCTACGACGCCGGATCCGGCAAGCTGCAGACGTATGCGCGGGAGCCCAATCGAACGACCGAATGCTGGTGGAACGAAGACGGCAGCATTCTGGTTTATGAGGGCAGCAGCGTAACCGTCCGGCAGCTTGAACCGGACGGAAAAGAGCGCGTGCTGTTTCAGCCGGATTTCCGCTATCAGAACGCCTGGCTGACCTCGCTTTCTGCAGATCACCGCTATGCCGCGTTCAACGCAACAGACAGCTTCACGCAGGAGAACGTCACCTTTTTGGCCGATCTTTCGGACGGCTCGATCCGCGGACTGGAGGACGGGTACCTGTTCATCAATTTTTCGGACGACGGGTACTATGCGCTGCAGCGGGATACTGTCGATCAGGGACCCGAAGCTTCCAACCTGCTTTCTCTGACCTATAAGAGCGCCGATACGCTTTCTTCCGATACCGTCAAGCACGTCCTGCGGGAAAAGGAGGAATCCTATCCCGTGATCCATCCGTTTGCGGACGGGTATCTGTTGGAAGACTGGGGTGCAGGCTACCTGCTTTCCGTCACAGACCTTAGCGGCGAAGAACAGTACTCCGTCACGGTTCCGCTTGACGCGTTCGATCCGTGGCAGAATCCCGAAACGACGATCTATCTGCCCGAACCCGATCCGAACTTTGACGAATATGCGGACGAATCCGGGGACTATGAGCATTTCATCTCGCCGTCGATTGCGCACTGCGCGGCGTCGGACCGGTTTATTGCGGTCTGTGTTGAAAATGAGAACGGCGTCTGCGCTGTGCTGCTGTGGGAATACCCGTTGGAAGCATCCGAAACCGCTGTCCCGTTGACCTTTGCCGAGCGGCTGTTTGCAAAGAGTCCCCGCGAACTGACCTATACCGGCAGTTACAGCGAACGCATACAGGCGATCTACGACACCTACGGCATTCAGATTCTGCTCGGCGACGACGCTTCGCTCTATGTGACTACGCATGTGACCGAAACGCTGCAGCCCGAAGAGGAACCGGAACGGTTCGAGGAATGTTTCCAGATTCTGGAGGAGACGCTTGCGGAGTACCCGCCGGACTTTTTCCGAACGCTCTGCAAGGATTACATCAACGGCATTGTCGTCGAATACTGCGGAACGATCCGCTCGCGGGACGAATATTCGCTCGATTATCCGTCCGCACTGACCTGCATGATCGGCGAGTACCGGCTGATCGTGTTCGACGCGTACTACACCGGCGACATGCGCTACACGATCTTTCATGAGATCTCTCATATGATTGATTCCAAAATGGACCGGATTGCCGCTTACGACGATCCGCATTGGACTTCCGACGGATGGGAAGCGATGAACCCTGCGGACTTTGCTTACTATTACGCCTATAACAACGAAAAAGGCGAAGCGTATGACGTCGCAGGTTCGGACAAATACACGCCGATGCATAAGGATTACTGGAAGCGCAACAAAACGGATTCGGTTTATTTTGTGGACCGCTATTCCAAGACTTTCCCGACCGAGGACCGTGCAGTGCTGTTCGGCACGCTGATGCGGGACGATTCCAATGACGAAATCCTGCGCTGCCCGCATATCTTGGAAAAACTGCGCTACTATTTCGACGCGATCCGGTTCTTTTTCGACCCGGACGGCGCCTGGCAGCAGAACCCGCCCGGCTGGGAGCTTCGCTACCGGGAATTGACGGAGGAAAATGTGCAAAAGGACGCTGCGTAGCGGGAAAACCGCTGCGCGGCGAACAGAACGAAGATAAAAACCAATTTGCTGCGAAAAAACAGGTGCTTGCAAGCGGTATGCCTTTTTCCTTGTATTCCGGTGTGCTCTGTGATAGAATGGCTCCGTCGGATCGGTAAATGAGGAGGAACTTTTATGATCTTTTGGCTGAACGGAGCATACGGCGCAGGCAAAACAACCGTAGCTAAGATTCTGGTAAAAAAGCTTCATAATGCGCATATTTTTGATCCGGAACTGATCGGTGACGGCATTCGCGACAATTATCCGGAATCGCTTTTTTTCGATACGTTTGAGCAGTATCCGTTGTGGCTTGCATTGAATTATAAGCTTCTCAAGGATTTGGATTCCCGCTATGACGGCGATCTCATCGTACCGATGACGCTGCTGAAAAAAGAATCGTACGAGGAGATCATTCAGCGGTTGAAGGATGAAGGCATCGGAATATGTTATCTCTTTCTTGATACCGATGCGGAAACGCTCCGCCGCCGTCTTGTCGATTTCGGGCGGGAGAAGCCTGACAGCTGGTGCGTTCGGCAGATTCCCGTATGCCTTGCCGCGCAGCGGGAGGACCGTTTTGCAATTCATATCGATACCGTCGGAAAAATGCCCGAAAGGATTGCCGAGGAAATACTTGCAGTCAGGGTATGAAAGAGATAAAAATTTGAGCGGGAAACCTCCCGCTCCTTTTTATTTTGCCCGACAGATGCGTTTTTCCAGCAGGGCGACGGCGTAATACATCAGCGCGGCGAGCACGCAGAGAATCACGACGCTTGCCATGACGAGATCGAGCTTGAACACCTGCCCGCCGTACACGATCAGATAGCCGAGGCCGGCTTTGCTGACCAGGTATTCGCCGACGATGACGCCTACCCACGACATGCCGACCGAAATCTTCAGCGCGGCGATCAGATCTTTGACGCCCGCCGGCAGAACGACTTTGAAAAAGATCTGATGCTTTTTTGCGCCGAGCGTGCGCATCAGAAGCTGTTTTTCATCGGTCGTGGTCAGAAAACCGTTCAGTACGGTCACGGTCGTGACGACCAGGGACACTAAAATTCCCATCACAACGATCGATTCCATCCCCGCGCCGATCCATACGATTAATACAGGGCCGAAGGCGATCTTCGGCAGCGCGTTCAAAATCACAAGGTAGGGATCGAGGATGCGATTCAACGTCGGAATCCACCAAAGCAGCACCGCAACCAGCGTACCGATCAGGGTGCCTAAGACAAAGCCGAGCACGGTCTCCAGAAGCGTCGTTCCGATATGAATCCAGAGATCGTTCGAGGCGTACAGCCGCGCGATCGTCGCCGCGACGCGCGAAGGGCACGACAGAATGAACGGATCGAACCAGTTCAGCTGCGCGCCGAGTTCCCACACACCCAAAAACAGCAATAAAATCCCGATCCGATACCACGTGATCACGCATCTATGGCGCTTTTGCTGCGCCCGGTACTGTTCCAATGCGGTCTTCATGATTCGATCTCCTCCCACACCTGTTCAAACTTCTGCTGAAACAGCAGGGACTTGCGTCGCAAAAGAGGCGGTATATCGGCCGAAAATCCGCTTTCGATCTCTCTTTTTATATAAGATGGTCTCTTTGAAAACACCAGAATCCGGTCCGCCATCGAAACGGCCTCGGAGATGTCGTGCGTGACAAGAATCGCGGTCTTTTGTTCCTGCCGGATGATGTGATACACCTCATCGCAAAGGTGCAGCCGCGTCTGATAGTCGAGCGCGGAAAACGGCTCGTCAAGCAGCAGCAGATCCGGCTCGATCGCAAGCGTCCGGATCAGGGCGACCTTTTGCCGCATGCCGCCGGACAGCTGATCCGGATAAAACGTGCGGAATTCGCCGAGTCCGTAGGTGTCGAGCAGGGAAAACGCCTTTTCCCTTGTCGCATCGGTCAGCCGGTGCTGCACTTCCAGGCCGAGCAGCACGTTTTTTTCGACCGTGCGCCATTCCAGAAGGTGATCGCGCTGCAGCATATAGCCGATGCGGATTTTGTCGCGGTCGATGGAAACAGTGCCGCTTTGCGGCTGCAGAAGACCCATAATCAGGGAGAGGACACTCGTTTTGCCGCAGCCGGACGGACCGACGATCGCGGTGAACTCCCCCTTTTTAATTTCCATATTTAAATCGCGGATCGCCTGTGTCTCCTCCTGCTCCGTAAAGTAGGAAAGCGACACATTCGACAGCGTTGCCAATGCGGTTTTCATACCGTCCCTCCGAGAATATACAAGATACCATATACTATTCCGGAAAAAGGAACGGATGTGTATGCACTTTTTCCGCCCGTCTTTCGTATGATAAAGAAAAAGGTGAGGAAAAGTTATGAAACGTGGCTGCAAAACGCAATATAAAACAACAGCCCTGCTCCTGATCGGAATCGGGCTGTTGATTCTGTTTTTCTGTGTGCCGACCTGGGTATTCTGCTGCCTTGCCGCGGCGATATTGATTGCGGCAGGACTGCTGCTGTTGAAAAATTAGTCCAAAATGTCGGTCATAGTTGCAAGCATGACCGCCTTGATCGTATGCATACGGTTTTCCGCTTCGTCAAAGACGATGCTGTTTACGCTGCGGAAGACTTCATCGGTAACTTCCATCTCTTCCAAGCCGTAGGTTTCGTAGACCGAACGACCGACCGCAGTTTCCAGATCGTGGAACGACGGCAGGCAGTGCATGAATTTGACGTCGGGATTTTCAGTCAGATCGAGCATTCTGCGGTCGACGCGGTACGGAAGCAGCAGTTTGATGCGCTCCGCATACTTATCTTCTTCGCCCATCGACACCCAGACGTCGGTATAGATGACGTCGGCGCCCTTGACGTCCGCAACGTTTTCGGTCAGCGTGATCTCGCCGCCGGTCTTTTTGCAGAGCTCGCGCATGCGCGCGGTCAGCTCCTCGCCCGGAAACAGCGATTTCGGCGCGAGCGCGGTAAAGTGCATGCCCATCTTTGCGCAGCCGATCATCAGGGAATTACCCATATTGTTTCTCGCATCGCCGACGAACACGAAATGCACCTGATTGAGTGGCTTATCAACATGCTCCGAAATGGTCAGAAGGTCTGCAAGAACCTGCGTCGGATGGTACAGATCCGTGAGGCCGTTCCATACCGGAACGCCGGAGTGCTTTGCTAAAAGCTCCACGGTTTCCTGTTTGAAGCCGCGAAATTCGATGCCGTCATAGAACCTGCCGAGCACCTTTGCGGTGTCCTCCAACGACTCCTTCTTTCCCATCTGGGAGTTGGAAAGGAATGTGACGCGCGCACCTTCATCGTAGCCTGCTGTTTCAAACGCGCAGCGGGTCCGCGTGCTCGTCTTTTCAAACAGCAGAACGATGTTTTTATGCTTCAGTCTCTCCGGGAAAATGCCGTTCTTTTTCTCGTTCTTGACCTGCGCGGCCAGAGCCAGCAGCTGCCGGATCTCATCCGGCGTGTAGTCCAACAGTGTCAGAAAGTTTCTTCCCTTCATAAAAACTCCTTACATGTCTTTTTTCGGACGAACCGCGTCCGTTTGTTCTTAATACACGCGCATCGGGACGATCAGATACAGATAGGCGTCTCCCTGCACCGGACGAATCACGCAAGGGCTGATCGCGCTGTTGAATTCGAGATAAACCGTCTCGTCGGTGATGTTGCGAAGCACGTTGATGAAATACTTCGGATTGAACGCGATCTCGATCGGATCGCCGACGATCTGCACCTCCATCTCGTCCTCAACACGGCCGAGATAGCTCTCCGCACGAATCTGCATCGTCTGCTCTTCAAAACGGAACTGGATGCTGTTGTTGCCTTCGCGCGAGATCAGCTGCGCACGGTCGATCATCTCGACAAGCGTTTCCACGTTGACAAGGACGCGCGTCTTGCACTCCTTCGGAATGATGCGCTTATAATCGATGTAATTTCCGTCCAGCAGGCGGGCGGTCAGTCTGCCGCGGTTGATTTCAACCGTGATATGCGTCGGCGTGATCGACAGCGTAACGCTGTCCTCCGCTTCCTCCGCCATCTTACCGATCTCGGAAAGCACCTTGCCCTGCACGATCGTGCTCTTTTGCGGCAATTCTTTTGGCGCATGGTACTGTGTCAGCGCAAACTGGAACGAGTCGGTCGCAACCATCGAAAGCACATCCTGTCCGGCTTCCAAAAGCGTTCCGGTCAGAACCGGACGGGAATCGTCCTGCGAAACTGCAAAGACCGTATGATCGACCATGTTGCAGAACGTATCCTTCGGAACGGTCAGATCGTAGCTGTCGCCTTTGACCTTCATCAGCGGAAATTCATCGTATTCGATGCACTGCACGCGCTGACGGATGCGGCCGCAGCGGACGTTCAGAACCTGTCCTTCGAGCGAAAAATCCACCTGTCCGTTCGGGAGCTTGCGCAAAAGTTCCGAAAAGAACTTACCCTTGACGACGCAGGCGCCTTCTTCCGCGACGGTTGCGTCAAGATAGCATTCCTTTTGGAACATCAGATCCGAACAGGCCAGATGAATTCCGTTTTGATTGGCTTCGATCAGGATACCGTCGAGCACCGGCATCGCCGAACGCGCCGGCAGCGCTTTGATGACCGAAGAAACACCGATTTGCAAATCATTGACATCCAAGAAAAATTTCATTTTTGATTCCTTTCCGCGTGACTGTGCTTTCCTGTTGGTATATTCCTATTATTTCAAGTAGTCGTAGTAGTAGGTCTGTGGAAACGGTTGAAAACCCGGTTTTGGTTTGAGAAATCCTTGAAAAACGCTGTTGAAAACCGTTGGAAAAGGCTGTGGCAAACCGGATTCGTTTTCCACGTTAACCGCGTTATCCAAAATCTCCACGATTTTTCCACTTGTCATTTCCACAGAATGTGGAAGTTTTTCAATTATTGACGATCCGGCTTTCGATGCTTTTGATCTCTTCCGAGAAGGTGTAGTCCTTCTCAATCAGAGCATCGATTTTGCTGCAGGCGGAGATCGCCGTCGTGTGGTCACTGCGCCCGAACAGCTGCGCGATTTTCTTATAAGGAAAGCTCAACAGTTTATGACAGAAATACATCGCGATCTGCCGCGGCATTACAACCTCTTTATCGCGCCGCTGGGACATCAGGCTTTCCACGGAGATCGAATAATAGGAAGCGACGACGTTCGTGATGCGCTCCGGTGTGACCTTGACCTTCTGATTGTCCGGCAAAAGATCCTTCAGCGCTTCCTGCGCAAGATCCATCGTGATCGGCACGTTTTTAAGTCTGGAATACGCGATCACGCGGGTCAGACTGCCTTCGAGCTGACGGATGTTGTTCAGAATGTTTTCCGCAATGTAGCTGATGACTGCATCATCCACATCCACACGCTCAATCTGTGCGCGGTTCCGGAGAATCGCGATTCGCGTTTCCCGATCCGGCGGCTGAATATCCACCGTAAGACCCCATTCAAAACGGGAAGAAAGGCGCTCCTCAAGATGCTTGATGTCTTTTGGCGGCCGATCGGAACTGATCACGATCTGTTTTCCGAAGTTGTGCAGTGTATTGAACGTGTTGAAAAACTCTTCCTGTACGCCCTGTTTGTCTGCGATAAACTGTACGTCGTCAATCATCAGAAGATCGACGTCGCGGTATTTTTTTCGGAATTCCACATTTTTGCCGGTCCGGACGGCTTCAATCAAATCGTTTGTGAACATCTCGCTCGTAACGTATACGATGCGCGCACCGGGATTCTGCTCAACCATCGCGTGTCCGATCGCATGCATCAGATGCGTCTTGCCCAGACCCACGCCGCCGTAGATGAACAGCGGATTATACGCCTGTCCCGGAGAATTTGCCACGGCAAGCGCCGCCGCATGTGCGAGACTGTTGGAATTGCCGACGATGAATGTATCGAATGTGAATTTATCATTCAGCATCGGCATGGATTCCTTCTTCGGCTGTCCGGCAATGCGAATAAAATCCTGGCGCTGTTCCGGCAGGATCAACAAAACGTCCAGCAGGGTCGGATCCGCTTTTTGGACCGCTCTGCGCACATAATCGAGATAGTATTTGGTAACGGTGGTTTTTGTCACTTCGTTTGGTGCCTGAATCACGAGGATCTCATGCTCCACAATGACCGGCTGCATCGGACGGATCCACTTCTGAAAACTGATTTCCGGGATCGATGCTTCTATATGCTGAAGGGCTGCCGCCCAAAGCTGTGTTAATTCTTCCATTTTTGGTTTCTCCGTAGAAATAAGATGCCTATGCAGAATTATTCTAACAGAAAATCCCGGAAAAAGAAAGGTGTAATTTACGTTTCCTACACAAAAAACAGAACGCTTTTGGTTTGAATTTCCGGAAAGGGTGCATATATGGGATAAGAAAACTTTCCCGGTTTTTGACCGAAAAGGGCATTGTGAAGAACGGAAAACTATGGTATACTACCATCGAACTTTTATGCAAAGGAAGGTACCTATGAGCCGACGCGCCCTGTATCGTGAATATCGGCCGACGACCTTTTCGGAGGTTATCGGACAGGAACACGTGATCACGATCCTGAAAAATCAGGTCAAGGAGCAGAGTTTTTCCCATGCGTATCTGTTCTGCGGCTCCCGCGGAACCGGAAAAACCAGCACGGCGAAGATTCTGTCGCGCGCGGTCAACTGCTCTTCACCCAAGGACGGCGAACCGTGCGGCTGCTGCGAACATTGCCGGATCGCGCAGGAAGGTTCCGCCGATATTATTGAAATCGATGCTGCAAGCAACAACGGTGTGGACAATGTGCGCGATCTGATCGATCAGGCGCAGTTCGCTCCGCTGCAGCTGAAATACCGCGTTTTTATCATCGACGAGGTGCACATGCTTTCGATTTCGGCGTTCAACGCGCTGTTGAAAACGCTTGAGGAACCGCCGGAGCACATCTTGTTTATTCTCGCCACGACGGAGCCGCAAAAGCTTCCCGCGACGATCATTTCCCGGTGTCAGCGGTTTGATTTCCACCGGCTCACGATTGCGCATATCATTGCGCGCTTGCAGACGGTTCTGCAAAGCGTCGGCGCAGAGATCGAACCCGACGGTCTTCGGATGATCGCCCGCGCGGCGGACGGCGGCATGCGCGACGCGCTGTCGCTTGCGGATCAGTGTCTGTCATTTTGCGGAAACAAGGTTACAAAACAGGATGTGCTCGATACGCTCGGCAGCGTCGGACAGGAAACGCTGTTTTCGCTTTCCGGCGCAATCTTTGACGGCGATGCCGCAAAGTGTCTTTCAATCCTCAACGACATCGTGCAGAGCGGACGCGACCTCGGCGTCTTTACCAACGATCTGAACGCGCATTTAAGAAGTCTCCTTCTGGCAAAAACCTGCGGCGACTGCATCGATCTTTTAGATTGCACCGACGATCAGATGCGTCTTTTGGAAAAACAGGCAAAGAGCGTATCGGAGGCGCAGATTCTCTATACGATGGAGCAGATTTTGAAGGTGCAGAGCACGATCCGGTATTTCCCTGCGCCGCGGATTTTGCTCGAATCGACGCTCGTCAGGGTTTGCCGTCCGGTGGACGATCATTCTACGGAAGCGCTTGAAGCACGAATCGCGCTGCTCGAACGGAACGGCGTGAAAGCCGCATCCGCTTCGTCTGCTGCGCCGTCTCTTTTTGAACCGGCTGTCGAAAAAGAACAGCCCGCTGCCGCACAGGAGGATTTTATTCCGGAAGCGCCGCCGGAGGACGCCGGTATTTCACTTCCGTGGGAAGAAGAAAAGCCTAATAGGCCGCAGCCCGCGCCGGAACCGGGAAATGCGTCGGAAGTTTCGCCTGCATCCGAGAAAAAGGTGAAACCGGAGCAAAAAGCGGCGTCTGCACCTGCAGCAGGGGACAGCGAGGCACAGCGAATCTGGAACGGTGCGCTGAACCGGATCAAGATCAAAAATCCGATGGTGTACTTCCTTGCAAAGGAGGGTACCGGAAGCGCCCTTCACGGCGACACGCTGAACGTGACTTTCCCGGCAGCGGCGGAATCGAAGATGTCGATGTGCAATGCAACGATCAATATGACGGTGATCAACGCTGCGCTGAACGAGGAGCGTCCGAATACTTCGGTGCTGTTTCGGACGGAGCAGCTGAATGATCAGGAAAAGAAACTAAAGGAGCTGTTCGGCAGCGCCTTAACGATTGAAGAATCATAAAGGAGAAAAACAAATGGCAAAAGGCGGATTTCCGATGGGCGGCGGCAATATGCAGCAGCTGATGCGGCAGGCACAGAAGATGCAGCAGGACCTGCAGAAGAAGCAGGCGGAGCTGAATGAAGCGACGTTCACGGCGCAGGCAGGCGGCGGAATGGTCACGGTGACCGTATACGGCACGAAGGAACTCAAGTCGATTGCACTGAATCCGGCGGTCGTGGATCCCGACGATATCGAGATGCTGCAGGATCTGATCGTTGCCGGCGTTAACGCCGCGATCAAGGAAGCATCCGAAGCGGTCGAGCGCGAGATGGGCAAGCTCACCGGAGGCATGAATTTAGGCTTCTGATATGGCGATCGTCTCGATTGATAAACTGACCACACAGCTTTCCAGACTGCCGGGCGTGGGCCGGAAAACGGCGCAGCGCTTTGCATACCATCTTTTGAGCGTACCCGAGGAGCAGGCTTTGGAACTTGCCGATGCGATCACCGATGCGAGAAAAAACGTCCACCGGTGTCCGGTCTGCAGCACGTTTACCGATCAGGAGCTTTGTGAGATCTGTACCGATCCGAAGCGCACCGAGGCGGTTATTTGTGTTGTCTGCGATCCGAAAGACGTCATGGCGATGGAAAAAACGCGCGAGTTCAACGGCCGCTATCACGTTCTGAACGGATCTCTTTCGCCGATGAACGGAATCGGGCCGGGCGATCTTCGCATCAACGAGCTGCTGCAGCGGTGCGATTCGGGAGACGTCAAGGAAGTCATCCTTGCGACCAATCCCGACGTGGAAGGCGAAGCGACGGCAGCCTATATCGCAAAACTTCTGAAGTCCAAAAATATCACCGCAACGCGGATCGCGCACGGCGTCCCGATCGGCGGAAATTTGGAATACACCGATGAAGTGACCCTTGCAAAAGCGCTCGAAGGGCGTCGAATTTTATAAGTTTTAGGAGGATGACATGCAGTCACCGATCTGTGTCCGATCCGAAGTCGGACCGCTCAAGAAAGTCTTATTGCATTGCCCCGGGAAAGAACTCGAAAATCTGATGCCGGATTACCTTGCAAGGCAGCTGTTTGACGATATCCCGTATCTTGTGACCGCACGGCAGGAGCATGACAGTTTTGCAGATACGCTGCGCAGCTGCGGCGTCGAAGTGCTGTATATGGATACTCTGCTCAGGGAAGCGATCGAGGCCGGGAACGCCCGGGAGGAACTGACGTGGGAGTATATGCGCGAGGCGAATATTCAGGCGGAGGCCACCGAACGTGCCGTTTCCGAATACCTGTCCAACCTTTCGATCGAACAGCTGATCTCGACGATGGCGCGCGGCGTGCGCAAAAACGACATGCCGGTCAGTGAAAAAAAGCATCTGATCGACTATATCGATGAAAACTATCCGTTCTGCGTCGATCCAATGCCGAATCTGTACTTTACGCGCGATCCGTTCTCCTGCATGGACGAGGGCGTTATGATCTCCACGATGGCAAATCAGGTTCGTGCGCGCGAGACGCTGTTCTATAAGTTCATTTTTAAGTATCATCCGACCTATAAGTGGGTGCCTAAATTCCATGACCGCACCGACGTCCATTCGATCGAAGGCGGCGACTGTCTCGTTCTGTCGGAAAACACGCTGTGCATCGGTATTTCACAGCGCACGCAGCCGCAGGCGATCGAGCTGCTCGCCAACCGTGTGCTCGGGGGAAAGACCGGCTTTACCAAGGTGATCGCGATCGACATTCCGAAATCGAGAGCGTTCATGCATCTGGACACAGTCATGACAATGGTTGACCGCGATAAGTTCGTTGTGCATCCGAATATTCTGAAAGTGCTGCGCTGCTTTACGCTGACCAAACCGGATAAGCAGATTGTTATCGTGGAGGAGAAGCGTCCGGTCACGGAAGTCTTTGCGGAAGCGCTCGGCTGCGGGAAGGTGACCTTCATCGAGTGCGGCGGTGCGAGCATGATCGATGCCGCGCGTGAACAATGGAACGACGGTGCGAACACGCTGTGTGTCGCACCGGGCGAAGTCATCACCTACATGCGCAACTACGTGACCAATCAGATTCTGCGCGACAACGGCATCAAGGTCCACGAGGTGCCTTCGGCGGAGCTGTCCCGCGGACGCGGCGGCCCGCGCTGCATGAGCATGCCTTTCTTCCGGGAATCGATCCACTAACTGCATCCCGACAAAGAATTGTTTCACGTGAAACACCGCAGATACGTGCGGAAAGTTTCACGTGAAACATTGTTTTTTGGGCGGTGATTCGTTATAATGGTTCTATCACCGAAAAGGAGCTTCTATGGCAAAAGTCATTTCGATTACCAACCAAAAGGGCGGCGTCGGCAAAACGACGACCGCGATCAATCTGAGCGCCGCCGTCGCAAGGCGCGGGTTCCGCGTGCTCTTGATCGACCTCGATCCGCAAGGCAACAGCACGAGCGGTCTCGGAATTGCAAAGGCGAAGCAGCAGCTTTCCACTTACGACATTCTGATCAACGAAGCGGAGATTTGTGAAGCCGTACTGCCGACGAAGATCGATACGCTGTTCGTCCTGCCGTCGAAGATCGAGCTTGCCGGCGCAGAGGTGGAACTCGTTTCGATGCTTGCGCGCGAACAGCGACTGAAAAATGCTTTGAAGGCGGTCATGGATTCGTATGATTTTATTTTCATCGACTGTCCGCCGTCGCTCGGTTTACTGACGCTGAACGCTTTGACGGCATCGGATTCGATTCTCGTTCCGATTCAGTGCGAGTATTATGCGCTGGAAGGCCTGTCGCAGCTGATGAACACGATCAAGCTTGTGCGGCGGAATCTCAACAGCCGGCTCGATATTCAGGGCGTCGTGCTGACGATGTTCTCGGCGCGCATGAATCTGTGCGTTCAGGTCGTCGAGGAGGTCAAACACTACTTCAAGAACAAGGTTTACGATACGATCATTCCGCGTTCGATCCGCATGAGTGAAGCGCCGAGCCACGGTCTGCCGATCTGCCTGTACGATCCGCGCAATATCGGTACCAGGGCGTATGATGCGCTGGCGGAAGAATTCATTCAACGGGAGGGAAAGTAAATGGCGGTCAAAAAAGGTCTCGGAAAAGGCCTCGATGCGCTGCTCGACGAGCTGGAAGTCGAGGAAGGCAACCGGAACAACATCGAACAGGTCAGTTTGTATGACATCGATACAAACCCCGATCAGCCGCGCAAATCATTCGACACGGACAAACTCAACGAGCTCGCGGCTTCCGTCAAGCGGCACGGCATCGTTCAGCCGCTGATCGTCAAACGGAACGGGCTCCGGTACACGATCATCGCAGGCGAACGAAGATTTCGCGCGGCACGGATCGCCGGACTCGACACGGTGCCGGTCATTGTATCGAATCTGGATGAGAATGCGATCATGGAAGTCGCGCTGATCGAGAACATTCAGCGCGAGAATCTGAATCCGATCGAGGAAGCGGCGGCAATCCGGTTTTTGATGGAGCAACATGATCTGACGCAGGAGGAGGTCTCGGAGCGGATCGGAAAAAGCCGTCCGGCGATCGCTAACGCGCTGCGTCTGCTGTCACTCGAAAAGCCGGTGCTGGAGCTGATCAAGACAGGAAAGCTCTCCGCCGGACACGGAAAGATGCTTGCCGGCATCGAAAACAAGAAACAGCAGAAGGAACTTGCCGAAAAAGCGGCAGAAAAGGAGTGGTCGGTGCGCCGTCTCGAAGACGAGCTGCGGTTTGCTTCGTGGGAGAAAAAGCCGAAAAAACGGCAGGAGCATTCGCCGGAGATGCGCGCCGCACTGCGTGAGATGCGAAACCGTCTCGGCACCAAGGTCGCCGTCGAAGGCACCGAACAAAAGGGCAAGCTGATTATCTCCTATTATAATAAAGAAGATCTGGAGACGATCTACCGCTGCATCGTCGGAGACGAGACATGAGTGTCCGCCTGATCGAAATCGGCGAGGATAACTGGACGTCGTTTCTGCGTCTTTCGGCCCATGAGGCGCAAAGGGCGTACGTTGCCGATCCGGTCGGGATTCTTGCGCGGGCGTATGTCTACCGGGAGCAGCATGCGCGCGTGTTCGGAATCGAATCGGACGGAACGATCGTCGGCATGGCGATGGTGCGGGATCTTGACGAGGAGCCGGCTTGCTATGAGCTGCAGCAGTTTTTGGTCGACGCGCGGTATCAGAACCGCGGAATCGGGTCGGAAGCACTGCAAAAGATTCTGTCGATCCTGCAAGAGGAGCGCCGCTACGACTGCGTGGAGGTCTGTGTGAAAGCAGCGGACGAGCAAGCGCAGCACGTCTATGAAAAAAACGGGTTTACCGACACCGGGTATCTCGATCCGGACTGTCCGGACTGCATCATTCTGATGCGAAAACTATAAGAAACAAGAAAAAAAGACCGGTTTTCCGGTCTTTTTGCTAGAGATCCGCAAAATATCCTTCTTCCAGAAGCTGCGCGAGCACGTGCGCTTCGCGTTCGAGCATCGATTGTTCAAACGGTTTGACGGTTGCGGCAAGGTTGGCCTCGATCGCGTCGAGCGGATGTACCCATCGGAGCGTATAGCCTTCCGCCGCTTCATAAGCGTCAAGCGACTGCCTGCCTGCCGTCGGCTCGGCGTCGCAAAGGTAGTAATAATTTTGCTGCGTAAAGATATGCTGCCGGTCGTTGGAGAGCAGCATGCGCAAAACGCACCCGTATTCTTTTACGGAATCCGGAAGGACCGTAAGACCGCTTTCCTCCCTGACTTCGCGCAAAAGCGCCGCAAGCTGCGATTCTCCGGGTTCGATGCCGCCGCCCGGAAACTTGTAATACCGGTGCCGACGGCTGTACACCATAGCGACCGTATCGCCGCGCAGCAGGATCGCGCGGACCGACGGGCGCGCAAGGCGCGGCAGGTTCGGATCGTAATCTTTGCAATCGATCGTAAACAGGGTGCGCATGGCAATCAATGCAGAAACAGCGCGCGGATCGCGTCGCTGACGTCCTCGACGCGAACGGCAGTAAAGCCGGATTCGGTGAACTTGCTGCGCGACGGCAGCAGAATCTTCGTGTAGCCGAGACGGACGGCTTCGCGGATGCGGGTCTCGAGCTGCGAGACCGGACGGATCTCACCGGTCAGCCCGACTTCGCCGATCAGCACGGTCTTTTCGGGCAGCGGCTTTTCCAAAACGGCGGAGGCAAGGCACATCGCGGTTGCAAGATCGGCGCCGCGGTCGAGGACGCGCAGACTCCCGGCAATGTCGCAGTAGACGTCTTTGTCTGACAGCTTAAGACGCGCTTTGCGCTCCAGAACCGCGAGCAGCAGGTTGAGCCGGTTGTAGTCAAGGCCGATTGCGGTGCGGCGCGGGCTGCCGAACGCGTTCGGGCACAGCAAACTCTGGACCTCCGCGAGCAGCGGCCGGGAGCCTTCGAGCACACAGGTCACGGCGCACCCGATGCTGTTTTTCCCGGAGACGAACAGCGCGCTCGGGTCGGAAACCTCGCGCATGCCGACGTCGCTCATCTCAAACACGCCGAGTTCGTTGGTTGAACCGAAGCGGTTTTTGACCGCGCGGAGCAGCCGCAGCCCTTCGTGGCGTTCGCCTTCAAAATACAGGACCGTATCGACGATGTGTTCCAGCACACGCGGACCGGCGATTGCGCCGTCCTTGGTGACGTGGCCGACGATCAGCACCGCCGTGCCGGTCTCCTTGGCAAACCGGGTCAATAAAGCGGTGACCGCGCGTACCTGCGAAACGCTGCCCGCGGCGCTTTCCGCACCCTCGGACTGCATCGTCTGCACGGAGTCGACGATCAGCACATTGGCCTTGACGTCGCGCGCCTGCTCGATGGCGTTTTCGATGTTGGTCTCGCAGTACAGCAGCGGATCGCTGTGAATGCCGAGCCGGTCGGCGCGCAGCTTGATCTGCGAACGGCTTTCCTCACCCGAAACATATAAAACGGTGCGGCTTTCGGAGAGCTTGTCGGCCACCTGCAGAAGCAGCGTCGATTTGCCGATGCCCGGGTCGCCGCCGAGCAGAACAACCATGCCGTCCACAAGCCCGCCGCCGAGCACGCGGTCCAGTTCTCCGATGCCGGTTGAGCTGCGCCGCTGCGCATCCACAAGCACAGACTGCAGCGGGACGGCTTTCGACCCGATGCTGCGGGACGATCTTCGAACCGCGACGCGCTCTTCTTCGACAAGCGTGTTCCAGCTGCCGCATTGCGGACATTTTCCCATCCAGCGCGGCGTTTCATAACCGCATTCGCCGCAGACAAACAACGTTTTCTCCTTCATGCAAGCTCCCTACTCAATCACCATGTATTCCGAAATATCCTTATCGCGCCATGTGACGTCCATCCAGATCAGCAGATTATCGCCGGCAGCGAGCAGCATCGACTTTTCGTCGCTGCGCGTGGTGCAAAAAGTCGTTTGATCGGACAGGAAATAAACATAATTACGTTCAAACCGGCTGTATGCGAGGAAGCGGTCGCCGAGCGCAAAGTCCGAAACGTTCTGCGCAACGCGCGTCAGCTGTCCGTTCTGATACAGATACAGGTCGCTGTCCTCTCCATGGTTGCCGGAAAGGAACGCAAGATAACCGCCGTGAAAGCGCGGATCGTGGACGAACGTTCCGGTCTCGATCGTCTGTTTTTCGTTCGTTTGCAGCGTCCATGCCGTAAGCTGTCCGGTCGGGCTCACATAGTACACCGTTCCGTCCACGAAGTCCGGCACCGACATCGCGTATTCACTGTTGTCGTACAGCTCCAGCGTGACGGATTCGCCGGTGTTCAGATCGCAGGCGAACAGCTTGTCGCGCGACTGGCCGGTCCGCTCGATCCAGACCGCAAGATCGCCGGACAGCTTCGGCTGCGGCATGCCGAAATGGACGGTCTTGATCGTTTTCGTTTCGCCGGTTTCCCGGTTGTACGCAGCGATCCGTCCGCCTCCGTTTGCGGTCGCGTCAAGATAGACGATCCAGCGCTCGTTGATCTGCGGGAACCGGATGCTCTTGTACTGAACCGGCAGCGGCAAAAACCGGTGTGCGTCGGTTTTCGGATCGTAAATGCAGAGACGAACGAACGCCGCAGTGCCGTCGATCGTGTAATCGCCCGCGGCAAAGCAGATCTGTCCGTCATAGACAAAGACGTCGGTCAGATATTGGTATTCGGGGACGACGATCTCCTTCTGCACCGCGGTCAGATCGGTCGTATAGAGCGGATGATCCTCTGCGGGATCGGGCGTCGGCGAGGGCGTCGGCGGCGGAACCGGCGTAGCGCCGATCGGCGTCGGCGTGGCAAACGGCGAGATGCCGCGCGCAAGGTTGCGGGAAAGCGGATAGACGACGTAATATAAAAACCCGACCACGATCGCGAGGATCACGAGCCCGAGCAGGATTTGCAGATATGGTGCGATGCGGAGACGATTCAGCCGCCCGCCGCCGGTTGTGGAACGATACCGCCGTTCATGTTTCATGCCCCTATTGTAAACGATTTTGGTCCGGCGGTCAATAAAAGTTGCTGCGCAGAAGAAATGCTGCGGTTTGCGGTCGCATCGGGCGACTCAGAACAGGGTCGGTTCCTTCAGACGGACGTGGATGACGAGATCGAACCCATCCGGACGGCGCTGTTCCTCCATCGAGGTCTGCATGCCGCCCTCCTTGAGCCGGTCGAGACAGGTCTTCACGCTGTTCAGAAACAACCGGCAGTCGGGGGAAAGCCGGAAGACGCGAACCGGCGTCTTGCCCATGCGCGCCTTGCGCTGCGCGATCAGCTGTTCGGTCTCCTTGACGGTCAGTCCGCGCTTGAGGATCGTATCGAGGACGGACCACTGGCTTTCCTCGTCGGGCAGCTGCAAAAGCGCGCGCGCATGGCGCTCGGAAAGATTTGCGTCGCGGATCTTGACGCGCATCGCTTTCGGGAGGCGCAAAAGACGCAGCTTGTTCGAGAGGAACGACTGGCTCTTTCCGATCCGGATCGCAAGCTGTTCCTGGGACAGATCGTAGGTGTGCAGCAGGTTGTGATAGCATTCTGCCTCGTCGAGATAGTGCAGGTCGCGGCGTTGAATGTTTTCGACGATCGCCATGTAAGCGCTGCGCTCTTCCCCCGCTTCCGTGATGATGCACGGAATCTCCTGCATGCCGAGCGCGCGGCAGGCGCGAAGACGCCGTTCGCCGGAGATCAGCTCATATCCGTCGCCCTGCCGCCGCACGGTCAGCGGCTGAATCAGACCGATCTGCGCAATGCTGACCATCAGCTCAGACAGCGATTCCTGATCGAATTCGCGCCGCGGCTGCGCGGGGTTCGGCAGGATTGACCGCGCAGGCAGCAGAACGAGCCGCCGGTCGGGATCGCGCTTCGGCGGCATCTGCAAAAGTCCCTGCTGAAACGAATACGGCATATACGCCACCTCCCTTGGTCTGTGCGCAGGCGCGCCGGCTTGTCCGGCGAGATTTCGGGCAGAGTATAGCACGCAGAGACTGTCGATAAAAAGGGACGTGACAAAGGTCGTTCAAAACGGACAAAACTTGCGGAAAATGCAGACAAAGCGCAAAAAAACGGACACATAGTAAGTCAAATCTAACCGTTTGTGAACTTTATACGTCGCTTCTTGCAAAACGGAAACAGGATGCTATAATGAATTCGTATCAGAATTACAAAAACAGGAGGGTTCTACAATGGCATACAAGATTTCCGATGAATGCATCCAGTGCGGCGCCTGTGCAGCAGAGTGCCCGGTCGAAGCAATCTCCGAGGGCGACACCAAGTACGTCATCGATGCAGATACCTGCATCAGCTGCGGCAATTGCGCAGAGGTCTGCCCCGTCGGCGCACCGGCAGAAGAATAAAAACTGTGAACGAAGAGAGCCTCATGGAGGCTCTTTTTTATTGCTCGCAAAAAGAACGGAATGAAATCCGAAAAGCTGCGCATACTGACCGAAAAAAGGAGGATCGAAATGAGTGTCGGTAAAAACATCAGGTACCACCGCAAACGCCGGGGAATAACCCAGAAAGAGCTGGGGCGCAGGGTCGGATTCCCGGTCGCATCCGCGGACGTGCGGATCGCACAGTATGAAAATGACAGCCGCTGCCCCAAAGAACCTTTACTCGGGGCTATGGCTGCCGCGCTTGGTGTGTCTCCCGCAGCACTGAGCGCGCCGGATTTTGATGACCCTGTTGCGCTGATGAACACCTTGCTCTCTCTGGAGGAGCGGTTTCCCGTGACAATATTGCAGGAAGGGCCGGTTACCCGGATACAGATGGAGATTCCGAGTATGGGGATCACGCAACTTCATTGTCTTCTGCTTTCCTGGCGGAATATGCGAAGGAAACTGGCGTCAGGAAATCTCTCACGGGAAGAATATGAGGAGTGGAAATACAGCCTCATCTGACAGAAAAGGGAGCAAGCCCGGCACTGGCTTACTCCCGTAAAATGGTTGGTCATGATTGCTGCAGGTTCTTGTTTTTGCGGAGTGTTTCCTTCAGGGCACTCGCGACATCACGGATCATGCGGATCTCATAGTCGTCGCAGTCCGCGATGACAGCGGCAATGTCCTGCTCTATCTGCGGACGGGCCTTGATGATACTGTCGCACAAAAGAGCATCCGTCGTGACAGACAAGGCGTTTGCCAGATTCACAATGGCGTTGAGGCTGACATGTGTGGTGCCCGTCTCAATGTTGCTCAGATGCGTCGGTGAGAGCCCAACCGCCTCGGAAAGCTGCTCCTGTGTCATATCCGCGTTGATGCGGGCGATCTTGATCCGTTTGCCAATTGCCTTGTAATCCAGCTCCATAGGAACACCCCTTCGTGATCAGCTGCCATTATTGTAATCACGGAGGGAGTGCATTATAATAATCTATATCCGTACAATACGGAAATAGATTAAGTTTATAAAGGTGATGCACATGTTGTGCTGCTCATTTGCAGGGCATCGGAATGTTTTTGTACCTGATATTGACAGAAAGATCGCTGCGGCGCTGGACACGATTATGGGAAAAGATGATACGTTTGTCTTCTATACCGGCGGGATGGGTGAGTTTGACAGCAAATGTGCCTCCGCTGTTCGCGCAGCCAGACACCGCTTTCCGGAAAAGCAGCTGCGGCTTGTCCTGGTGCTTCCCTATATGACGAACAAGGTCAACACCGACAAAAACCTCTTTGAAACGGAGTATGACGATGTTATGATCCCCATAGAGCTTGCCGGCGTTCATCCGAAAGCCGCGATTCGTGAGCGAAATCGCTGGATGGTAGACCGGAGCGATATGCTGCTGGCCTGTGTCTATCGGGACTTCGGCGGCGCTTATGACACCATGCAGTATGCGCTTCATAAGAGATTGCCGGTTATAAATCTTGCTCAAGGGGAACCGCAAAGCTAAACTTTAGATTTTTCCGGCTGTTGACTTTAGGTTTTGTCCATGCTATACTTTGGAATAACTCCAT
>CADAQS010000008.1 GCA_902790115.1 uncultured Eubacteriales bacterium
ACGATGATCCATCAATGCATGAAGGGCGCATCGATGGAGGAGCTGACTGCGGCGGGATTGGACGGATACTACATTTTGCACAATCACGGCGTGTTCCCGGCGGATCCGAACGGCATCCCGTTCACGTCCGCATATATCCAGTGCACCGGCGATCCAGTCGCCGACCTTATCGAGGATATGGCAGCCGATGCTGCAACCAGCGATATGCTACCGACTCGAAAAAAGCCCGAAATATCTGGTTTTTTTGAAAAAATGTGTTGATCCCATAGCAGGCAGGCTGCACCTTCATAAGAACAACATGATCAAAAATGAGGGGCGGACAAGCTCGCAAAGCCTGCCTGTAATGAATAGTCCTACATATGAAGAAAAAAGTGAAGTGACTAAAGATAAAAAGGAGATCAAAGAAAAGCTAGCTTCTTTTTGACCTTCCCATTATTTGACCCAAATTTCATATCAGATCGAAATCAGCAAGGCTTGTCGGGGGGCCATTTTCTTGAATTTTGTCTGCCATTGCATACTGTTGCTAAAAATGTACGGCAAATCGCCGCATGTAGTCCGACATAACAACGTTGAATTATTAGAACTGAAAGATTTCGTGTGGGTGTGCTTCACAGATAGTTTTCCACCTTGATATGCAGTTTTTCAGCGATTTCAATCATCTCGTTCATTGTTTTTTCTTGCACCGGGATTCCGGCTTTTAAAAGCTTTGCTTTTGATTTCCACTCCTTTTCACCATGCGTATAAACGCGATCACAACCATCCGCGCAAGGGCTTTCCCTCAGCTCTTTTAATAATTCGGAAAACCTAGCTTTGATTTCTGCCTTGTTTCCAAAGATGCCATAATCGATTGCGACAAAGCAGAAAGAGGTGTCCGCGTTTCCACTGTTTTGAACATGCGGGGAGGTCGTTCCGCCTGAAAAAATGGATGTGAACAGTTCAACGATGATGCCGAGTCCATACCCTTTATGGGAGCCGGTCTGTTCCGTTTCACCGCCAAGCGGGAAAATGCCACCTCCGGCTTTATTGCAAATATTGTTTATCACTCTTGAAGCGTCCATACAATCCTGACCATTTTCATCCGACGCCCATCCTTTTGGCAGATTTTTCCCCGCTTTCCGATAAACCTCCAGTTTCCCGCGAGTAACAACGGTCGTTGCTGCGTCGAACCAAAATGGGATAGGATCTGCAGGCATACAGACTGCCAACGGACTTGTTCCAAGCATGGCTTTTTTCCCGTTTGTCGGGATTGCAATTGCTTCTGTATTTGTCATACATAAGCCTAGAAGATCGTCTTTTGCCGCCATCAGGGTATAGTATCCGGCGATTCCGAAATGGTTGGAACCACGAACTGTAACGATGCCGACTCTATGCGTTTTTGCTTTTTCGATTGCTTTTTCCATGGCAAAGCGAGCAGTTGTTTGCCCCATAGTTCGATTCGCTTCCAAGACAGCGTTGATATTCGTTTCCATTACTGTCTTAATCGCTGCATGCGGATCGATAAAACCCTTGTCCAATGCGTTTGCATAGCGAACCAACCGCTGTACGCCGTGGCTTTCAATGCCGAATAAATCCGCACATATCAAGACGTCCGTGCTCCATGCCGCATCCTCCGGAGAGAACCCGTATTTCACAAAAATCGCTTCGCAAAAGGCGCGAAGTTTTGTTACATCCAAGAATTGATATGACATTATTGCCTGCCTCCTTAAAACTTTGCCGAATCCACATCTCCGGATTCTGACAATAGTTCGCTCAATAATTCAGACTTTGTTTTGCTTTTTCGCCTATCGGAACTCATGGCAAACAGCAAAATACCGAACGACATCCAAAGAAGAAACATAAGCGTCGCTGTTTTTCCGACATAAAACGGGGTAAAAGGAAGGAACATTCCCAACAAAACAACCGATGATGTTACGGCCGCAAATAGAGCCATAAGGATTCCGCCGGGAATTCTATAGGGCCTTGGCGCGTCGGGGTGCGATAACCGCAGCCGAACCAAAGACCATGCGGTCATGCTCCAGGATAAAACAAACGCAGATGCCGAAAAGCACGTAATTGCATCAATAAAGTTTGTGCCAAGAAAAGGACCGGCGCAGGAGAGAAGCAGACAAGCCGTCAACGCATGGGGCGCCACTCCGTTTTTTGCTTGTTTCTGAAGGACTTTCGGAAGCAAACGCCCGCGGGACATACCCATTAAAAGGTTTGCCGATGCGGAGAAGAAACCGTTCCAAGACGTCATCAATCCGGCGATGGCGCCGGAGATGATGATCCAATACAAAAATGTGCCCCAACGAGAAGGATAGAGGATCAAAAATAGATTTGCCGTGGCAGGGCGCTGCAACGCCGCAAATTCTTTCCATGGAAGACCGAAGCCGAAGCAGATCAGCAGCAAGGCATAAAACAGACATGCGCAGGCAACGGAAAGCACGACTGTTTTTCCGACTTTCTTGACGTTTCCTCCCGCCGATTCGATTCCTTGCGGAATGGTTTCAAATCCGGCCAAAAAGAACGGCGCCGAAACAAATACCGCAAAAATACCGCCCCAGACGGACGCATGGCGGAATGTTTGAGAAGAATGGAATTCAAAGGGCGCGGCCTTGTCATACAACGGAAACAGATTGTCCGCCTTTCCGCCAATCAATGCGGCTGCGGCGCCGATGAGGGACGTCAGCACCAGCAGTATGACCAAATACCGCTGAAAGGTCGCGGCGGCCTTCAATCCGTGAATATTAATCAGATACAGTGAAAAAGAAAGGATGACGCCGATAATGATGGTTGACAAATGGATTTCCGATCCGAGTACCGTATACAGAACGGCACTTTGTTTGATTCTCGGAATCAGATACCCCAGAATATCCGTAATCTGGATCGCTTCCCATGGCAGCAATGATACGGACGCGCCGAAGGCCGCCCATCCCGTTAATGCGGCAATCGGAGAGGAAAACGCAGCGTAAGAAAATGTCATGCTTCCTCCGGCAACGGGAAACATGGGGATTAATTCACAAAAACACAGTGCCAAAGGGATCATGATAACCATGCAGAACAAGTAGCCGATAGAAGCCGGCAGCGGTCCTCCGCTGTTTACCATCCAGTTATTGATAGAAACTGCCCAGCCCACGCCGACGATAGCACCGAACCCGACACAAAAATAATCAATCACGCTCACTGCGTTTTTCTTTTCCTGCGATTTTTTAAGCATAACGATTCATCCCCGGTCAGTTTTGACGTACACAAAGAAAGCCTTCAAAAATCCTTTAAGTGAATATTTGAAGTTAAGCCGAAAGAAGGGATTATGGGATCCCTTCTTATCTCACTGTTAATGCTTTCTTACTTGTTTTTCCCGTACTCTTGTGGAATTAAATGGCCTGTTACCGATTTGGGATCCACGAACCACTCAAACCAAATGTAGTTGCAAATCTTTCCGGGCGCGGCAATATGAGAGTGATCCAAACCTCCGTAAATGAAACTGAAGTCGCCGTCAGCCATGGCAAACGCTTCTCCGTCCACTTCACAGGTTATTTCGGTGCCGGGAAGCATATAGTTCCATTGATGGACAGAAGGATGTCCTTTTTCGTCGGTGCCTTCTCCGACAGAAATCGTAATGCCCATCAGGACGCGCCCCAATTCTCGACTGGGAATGACCAAATAGGATTCTGTATGCGGCCCCTTGCATGCTTGATCATAGCGGAACAACTGCGATTGCGTTCTGAAATACGGTAGCCACATATGTGTATCGTGAAAAGCGAGTTTGTCTGCTTCGGTATGCAGCGTCTCATAGAGAACAAACTCTAAATCCGATCCAGCATGCAGATCGACGCGCTCTTCATCAAAGTTCGGAATGAAATAGGAACTCTCCGATTCCGGAATGGCGTATGCTTGATGTGGAAGGATAATTGCACCGGATCCCCTAACAAAAGCAAAAACTTCAAAGCGGTCGCTATGCAATGAGAGCGTAATGGTTTTGCCTGCTTGCAAAATA
Source organism: uncultured Eubacteriales bacterium (assembly GCA_902790115.1). GTDB lineage: Bacteria > Bacillota > Clostridia > Christensenellales > CAG-138 > UBA3792. The sequence continues at coordinate 3,977 of CADAQS010000008.1, forward strand.
CACTTATACATTTTCACATATTCATGCGCTTCGTGCAAAACTGGCGTTTTTGCAAATCCGTCAACAAACTGATATGTGATTTCTGAAGCCTTTACTCGCGGGGTCGTCATGGGTCTATTCCTCCATCAAGTTATATTTTTATATCCTCTTTCTCAGATATAAATGCTTCATTAGGCCGTATACGGAAAGAATCCCTTTCTGCAATTGAATATGAGCAAACCACTTTATGTGGAAATGCTTTTCCTTCCAGCACGCCTGTCATCTGCATAACAGCAAGTGCACAGAGTTCAGAAGGAAGCACATCGATCGAAGTCAACCTCGGATGAATAAGATCCGCTACGTGGGAATTATTAAACCCGACGATTGGTATCGCATCCAAGTTCCTTCCAGCTTCCGTCAACGCGTCTATTGCGCCGGCCGCCAAAATATCATCTGCAGTAATAATCGCATCGAATTCCAGGCCTTTCTGCATAGCGTCCTTTAGCATAGAATACGTTCCCTTCTGCGCTAATCGGAGAAAATCCGAAGAGCTTTTAAATTGCAGAATTAAGTCAGGATTATATTCGATCTTATTCTTCTTCAATCCACTTAAGTAACCTTGCATCTTCTGATACCCGCTGAACGTATTTGTATCACAGATATATAAGATGCGTCGAAATCCCCTTTCAGAGAACAAATCTACGATTTCCTGAACGGCGTTGAATTCATCGCAGTAGATACAGTAAACATCCTTGTTTTTTACATTCCCGTTAATCACAAACACAGGAACCTTGGAAGTCGCGACCGAAAAACAATGCTCATCCTCAAACTCCGCCATAGAAGCTCCCAATACAATGATGCCGTCAACCATTTTGGATAAAAGCGTATATAAAAACGGTGTCTTATCGGTTTCCCGCCCTGTATTACACACAACAAGAGTCGAGAAGCCCTTTGCGCGAAGATTCTGCTCAACATTTGACAAAAACGTCGTTTGCATCGTATCGATCAATGTGGGGCAAAGGATACCGATCGTATTCATGCTTCTTGATGTAATACCTCGAGCAAACGCATTGGGGATATAGTTGCTCGTTTCTATAATCGCCTCAATCTTTTTCCGCAGCCCCGCGCTCACAGTCCCAGTTCCGTTGATCACTCTGGATACGGTTGCTGTTGAAACGCCCGCTTCTTTTGCAATGTCTTTAATGGTCATTTCCTACCCCCCATTTTATTATATGTTACATAATAGAACGAGAGAGTTCATTTGTCAAACTTAGCATATGTAACCGTTTACATTTATATTATATGCAAGCTCTTTTTGCTTGTCAAGACGTTGTTTCCCAATTTTGCAAATATTTTTAAATAATTTGTTTGGAATGCGTGATTTTTATGTAAAATATATATTGACAGTTGCCGCACTATGAGCTATTATATATCGTGTAAATGTAAACGTGTACATTAAAAATACTTATTATTCCTATCCGTTTTTTGAGGTGCAACTATGAAGATGATTGAAATCCGCAACCTATGTAAGGAATACGGAAAACTTCAAGTGCTGAAAGGCGTTAATCTTTCCATTAACAAAGGAGAGGTCGTTTCGATTATCGGCCCCAGCGGATCCGGAAAGAGTACTACACTTCGTTGTATGAACTTAATTGAAGAGCCAACGTCCGGAGAAATCATTTTCAACGGTGCAAGCATTACAGAGCGAGGAACCAACAAAGAACAGGTTCGTCAAAAAATGGGAATGGTTTTTCAACAATTCAATTTATTCCCGCATTTGAGTATCATCGACAACATTACGCTTGCACAAAGAATCGTTAAAAAAGTCAATAAAGACCAAGCAAACGAGAAAGCAATGTTCCTTTTGGATCGTGTGCATTTGGTTGATAAAGCAAACGTGTATCCCGGAAATCTTTCGGGCGGGCAGCAGCAAAGAATAGCCATAGCCCGTGCACTTGCAATGGATCCCGATATTATGCTTTTTGACGAACCGACCAGTGCTCTGGACCCTGAAATGGTAGGTGAAGTATTGGAGGTAATCAAAGATCTGGCCAAGGAAGGGATGACCATTGCTCTTGTTTCCCATGAAATGGGCTTTGTTCGCGAAATCTCGGACCGAGTTCTGTTCATGGATGAAGGCATCATTATGGAAGAGAATACTCCGAAAGAGATATTCAATTGTCCGCAGAATCCTCGGACAAAAGACTTTTTAAGTAAAGTATTATGATTTCCCCCGCAGCAATACTGCGAGAGAATAAATAAACAAACAAGGAGAATGAAACGATGAAAAGGTATGTTGCTTTGCTGATGGTAATTCTGCTTACTGTTTCTGCTTTGGCTTGTGCTTCTTCGGGCGGAACGACAGCTCAGCCCAGTACAAGCCAGCAGAGTTTCGGCACACAGGAAAGAGCTTCTTCCAAAGAAGATGATGCATGGAAGTCTGAATTGGCAAATCCGAACAAATTGACAATTGCAATCGAAAGCGCATGGGTTCCGTTCTGTTATACAGAAGGTGAGAACGCCGATGAAGTAATCGGTTACTGTGCAGACATCGCCAAAGCAGTTGCCGAGCGCTTGGGGCTTGATTACGAGTTTGTGACTTCAAGCTCCTATGATACTCTGCTGGCAGCTGTTGATGCCGGTCGTGCTGATCTGCTCTATCAGGTCGCCATCTCTAACCAAAAGTATTTCGTAACGCAACCCCATTTGTTCATGAGAAAAGCTTTAACCGTTTCAATTGATAACAACGAAATCAAAGCTTTTACCGACCTGAAGGGAAAAGTCACCGGCAATGCTTTGGGCGGATCTAACGCTACTGTTGCAGAACTATTTGGCTGTGATGTTACAAAGGCGACAACTCCGGAAGCCATGGAACTGATCATTAACAAACGTGTTGACTGCAACATCGAAGATGAAATCGCACTGAACTACTATTTTTCTACAAACCCCGAAATGCTGGAAAAAGTAAAGGTTGTTGATTTCTATGCAGACGAAGATCCTGCTTCTACCTCGTGGAAAGGTCTTGGCGTAAGCAAAGATAAGGCTGCGCTTTGCGAAAAGATCAATGAAGCCTGCAAAGAAATGATTGCCGATGGAACTTTCTACAACATTGGTGTAAAATGGTTTGGACAGGAAACCATTGAAGCCATGCCCATGTATCGCAAATAATCGAATCTCCTCTTTTTCCTTACTGCCGGTGATGGTTTATGCCATCACCGGTACATTCCTTTGAAAGGAGCCGGACGTCCCATGACAATACAATTAACAGGCTATTGCACGATTCTTTCCTATGCTGCTGTCGGCGAACGCACTTTAAAACTTTGGAACTATTTTTGGAAATACTTGCCGACGCTTTTTACGGCAGCGATTCGGTATACAATTCCTTTGGCACTCCTTTCTTTTGCATTGGGGTTGCTGATTGGTTTTATTGTCGCCTTAATGCGTTTATCACAGATTCCGATCTTGGTAAAAATCGCCGAATTATACTCCTGGATTATCCGCGGCACTCCGCTGATTGTGCAGTTATTTATCATTTTTTACGGCTTGCCGAGTTTTGGAATTCTGCTGGATGGTTTTACTTCCGGCGTGATCGGATTGTCGATTGCGCAAGGCGCCTATAACTCTGAAACCATTAGAGGTGCGATTCTGTCGATACCCAAAGGGCAATGGGAAGCCGCGAAAGCTTTGGGGATGTCCAAGATGCAAATGTATCTTTATATCATCATTCCGCAGGCAGCAACCGTCGCAGTTCCGTCGCTTTCGAACTCTTTTATCGGCCTGACAAAAGATACTTCGATCTGCGGCATCCTGACCATTAAGGAGATTTTCCACAGAGGCCAGCAAATTGTCGCGACGATATACGAGCCGATGCTGATTTATTTGATGTGCGCACTGGTCTATCTGATCATCAATACCTTCTTGACGTTCCTGCAAAAGGGCATTGAAAAAAGGTTCTCCAAGCATATTGTAGTTTCCAATAAATAAGGAGATCCGTCTATGAGTGCGATTTCAGACATACTGCTGGGAATTCCTCTTCCAAGGATGGTCCGTGTGCATCAAAACTTTCCGCATAACGGATTGTCGGATCCAATGTCGTTCCTTCGCGCACAATTGGAGCAAGAGCGGTTTTGCAGCAAAATCCATCCCGGGATGTCTGTTGCCATAACCTGCGGAAGCCGCGGCATTGTCAATTATCCGGAAACCATCAGAGAAATTGTATCCTTCTGCAAGGCAAGAGGCGCCATGCCCTTCATTATTCCCGCGATGGGAAGTCACGGCGGGGCAACGGCAGAAGGCCAGCGTGAGATGTGCGAAACTTTGGGCGTAACGGAGGCATACTGCGGATGCCCGATTCGGGCAACGATGGAAACCGTTGAAATCGGACATACAGAAGAAGGGCATGTTGTGCAAATCGATCGGTTTGCACATGAGGCCGATGGAATCATTATCGTGAATCGCATCAAAGCACATACCGTTTTTAATGCGCCGTACGAAAGCGGATTGCTGAAAATGTGTGCAATCGGGCTGGGAAAACAGCATGGCGCGCAGGTGCTCCACCAATTGGGCTACGGTTCGATCGGTCAAAACATTCATTCGTTCGGCAAGGCGATTTTGAAAAACGCAAACATACTGTTCGGCGTCGGCTTGATCGATAACGCATACGAAGAAACGGAGAACATTGTCGTACTGGCATCGGAAGAAATTGAAAAAAGAGAACCCGAATTATTGCTCGAAGCAAAGCAAAACATGGCTCGCCTGCTTCCCGGCAACGCAGATGTACTGATCGTGGACTATATGGGCAAGAACATCAGCGGCGATGGAATGGATCCCCATATTACCGGAAAATTTCACAAATGGTACGACGGCGTCGTGCATTTCACCTGTGATAAATTAGCCGTTTTGGATTTGACTCCGGAGTCGCACGGCAATTTTGCCGGGATCGAGGTAGCCAACGTTATGTCAAAGAAACTGCAGATGAAAATGGATCCGGAAGCGACATATCCCAATTCTTTGACAAGCTGCAGTTCGCAGTCGTCACCAATGTGTATGCGAAACGACAAAGAAACCATCCAAGCAGCCATTAAGATCTGCGGCGGCGTAGCGCCGGAGAACGTCAGATTGATCCGAATACAGGATACGCTTCATGTTTCGGATATTCTTGTGTCCGAAAATATGATCGATCAGATCAGGAATCATCCCGAAATGACGATAGGCGATTATGCGGAATGGAATTTCGATTCCGAAGGCAATCTTTGGTAAGCAAAGAAGAGGCACACACATGGGACTCCAAATCATCGGATGCAATTATGCATATGGCTTTTATTCGTTGGAGTTGTTTTGCTCAATTCAAAAGCAGCTGCATCGAAAAGAGATTCATCTGTATGGGAAAGCCCCTCAGGTATGGATTGACGCGGAAGGTTTTCTCCATTTGCAGAATGTGATCGATACCGTTCATCGTTACGGGCTGCATATCCATTCTTTTGAAGCGGCAGAATACGGCTATCATTTCGGGTATACAAATGCCGATATGCGAAACTGCAGCAAACGATATTTTCAAAATGTCGTTGACTTTTGCGCCGGAGCGAGTATTTCAAACCTTTATCTGTATATAAAGCCAAACGGCTTCCATGAAGCGGATATGGAAAAGCCACTGCTCTTTGAAACATTCCTTTGGATCAGTGAGTATGCAAGGGAAAAGGGGATCGAGATTTGTTACAAATGTACAGATCGGTCAATTCTTTTTATGCAGGAACTGGAGAAACTTCTTCGGCAAAACCAATTCAACTTCTCTTACGGCCTTGATACGCTGCAACAGCCAGAATCGTTGTCGAACATCATATCGCAACTGGGGACGCCGGACACCGTCTTTCTGCACGGAACCGCACAGGCAATCGAAGGATATCTTTTCGAATTAACAAGTCGCTGCTATGCGGGGAGCGTGGTTGCTTACAAAACATATATGGAGCCTTGTTCTTTTGAAGATCCGGACTATTTGAATCATATTCTGCAATCCGAAGTATCGGTGCAGCGAATGGCTGCCTGCGCCAAGGAGGGTTCCCATGAACTTTGACAGGCATGCCGGAATGAATTTGGTTTACAGAGAGGTTCCTCTGTCAGTCTTTCTTTCCGCCCAACGTTCGATGGGCGTTCAAAGTATCGAATTTTGGGCAGGGTTTCCTCACTTTTCTCTAGAAAGCGCAAAGCAGTCGGATCGGAAGGGACTCCATTCTCGCATTCGATCCTATGGGCTAAAGACAATTGCCGTTACAGCGCCGAGCCTCGGTTATCAGTACCAGTATTGCCCAGTCTCAATCGAAATGGCTCGCAAGTGTCGAACCTATTTCCAAAACGCATTATACCTTGCGGCAGAATTGGAGGCTCCCATCATGACTGTGAATTCTGGGTGGAGTTACTTTGATCAACCTGCTGAAATTGGGTTCCATCATTCAGCTGAGCTTCTTTTCGAATTATGTATCGTTGCAAAAGGATTGGGTATCAAGCTTGCATTAGAATCCCTGACTCCTTTGGAATCTAATCTTGCAACGACAATTTGCTCCACGCAGGCACTACTAAATTTGATCGATCATGACAACCTTGGCTTAACCATAGATACCGGAGCTTGTGCCTGCAGCGGCGAAACCTCACAAATATGGTTCCAGCATTTTCAGGACAGGATCCTTCATTCGCATTTTATTGATGGAAAGGAACAGAGTGTAGGGCATCTGATTTGGGGCACAGGTTCATTAAATATCCGCTCCGAACTTGCGGCTTATGAAACACATCACTATTCTGGATATTTTTCGTCGGAACTTGCGAGCAGTCTGTATGGAAAAGATCCGGTAACTGCTGACAAGAAAAATGTTTCCTTTCTCAAAACCGTCATGAAGCAATAATCGTCATCTATCATTACGGAAAATGGATAAGACTGATTTTCGACAGCGCGTTCTTCGCCTGTTTCCCGGCGTAATTATCTCACAGTTGACATCCATGATCCTTGGAACTGTCAATACGATGATGGCTGGGCATATCAACAGCGAAGTCCTCTCCGGCGTCGGGAACGCTGATACGGCATTGCTTGTGATCATTGCCTTTTTTGATGGTTACACCTATGGCGGATCTGCGCTCAACGGACGATACCTTGCGCAAAGAGATGGGGGAGCAGCTTCTCAAGTTACGGCCGGTTCTCTTATCATGGGGCTGAGTTTTGGCATACCGCTTTCCGTTTTGCTCTTCTTCTTTCGTGCACCCATCATGCAGATGGTCTATTCATCAGCGGCAGCGCCGGTGATCAACGCTTCTTGCGATTATCTTGCGTTTGCGGCTTTTTCAATTCCCGCAGCCTTTGTCTTTTCACAACTGTCCGGCATCCTGCGAAGCGCCGGAGATTCGATTTCTCCGATGCTGGCCGGCCTTTCCGCTAATCTCGTTAATCTTGCTGTGGGAGCATATCTGATCCTTGGCCTTTTCGGCGCAAAGCGCTTGGGTGCGGCAGGCGCCGGCATCACGCTTCTTGCGGCAAGGATTTCGAGTATTCTTGTACTGCTGGTGTCCGCGCATTTTCGGAACAGTTTTCGGAAATTCAGCCCTTTTGAAATACGGAATTTCTCCTGTCACTTATCGGAAATAAACCGGATTGGATTCCCATCGTCGTTTGAAACAAGTGCCTTCTATGTTTCGCGGCTGGTTTTGCAGATTATTATAGCGATGATGGGGACCGCTGCCAACGCTTCGTATCTGGTGTTCCAATCAAGCGTTTCGCTTTACAGCCTGATCGTCGATGCATACGCTATTGTCATTTTTCACGTTACGGCAAATTATTCCGGCATCGGAAACAGAAAAGACTGTCAGTTGTTTGCAAAACGTGCGATAAAACTCGGATTCTTGCTGTCTGCTTGCATATCCATGCTGATTTTGGTCACAAAACAATTCATACCCTATATCTACACGTCATCGGATGAAATCTCAAATACGGTCTCTCTCATGCTGTTTGCCTTGGCCTATACCATGTTGATTTGGCCCTGGACATGGCTTCTGCCGAGTTTCTTTCGCGGTACAGGCAACGTTCGCTATTCCGCAATCGTCAACATTGTATGCACATGGAGTCTTAGAATAGGCGGCACTTTTGTCCTTTCCCACTGTTTCGATATCGGCGTTTTCTCCGTACCGATTGCGATTGCGGTCGACTGTACGGTAAGGGCTTTACTCTACTATCCTTATTATAGAAAAGGAAAATGGCTAATATATCTGCATGATTAAAATGCCCTTTGGGCGACGACCCTTTTTACCACAGTTCTCGCCGGACGCTTGCAAGGCTCATCCGGCAGAGACGTCGATAAACAACTGAATACACGCTGATCACCGACAGGGCTGCGAAAGCAGCCCTGTTTCTCTATGCCTGTTTGACGCTTATGGCTTTTCGCTGCTTGCGGCGTCAGCACAGGCCCCAAGCGCCCAAAACTCATCAAATCCGGCAGGATGGTTTCGATCATTTCTGAAAATTTGTTCAAAAAAAGTTGCGGATAATCCACCATAGTTTGGTGGGCTGTTTTTCCCCTAAATATCTGGATTTTTTGGAAAACAGAAGCCCAAAATGACGGAAAAAGTGCCCAAAAACCACCATTTCATGGTGGGGTCAAAAGGCTCTCAACCTGTTACTATGAGTTTGTCGGCCAAAGTAGCATAGGAACTTGACCGGCGCGGAGATACCGGTATGTCCGAAAAGGATGTCACCGCGGGACGCTTCGGTGTCAGTACGCTAAGCAAGGAACTGAAACGAGGACATAATGATGAAAAGTACAGCAAGTACAGAGAAGCAATCATCCGCGAAGAGCCCGCAAAGATTGCGGCATAAGCAGGTTGCAGTACTCTTGGATAGAGTGAACAGAATACGGATCCGTCAGACGGAGGCATGATATGGCAAAGCGCAAAACCTTTTATGTAACGATGAATGTGTTCGAATCGGGCATACCGCTTATGGCGAAGCTCGTTCTGACATATCTGTCCAGCTGTTGCAATAAGGAAGGCACCTGTTTCCCATCCATGGCAACGATTGCAAGAAAGTGCGGGATCTGTAAAAGCTCCGCACGCAAGGGCGTCTATGCGTTGGAGTCCGCCGGGATCATCTCGATCAAGCCGAGCTATACGACAAGCAAAAACGGTAAGCGTCGCAGGCAGGCGAATGTCTTTACGCTGCATTGCCCTACTGCAAAAAATGCATCAGCCCCGGTGCAGCAGATGTATTCGGGTGATGCACGAGACGGAGAGGAAATAAATAACAATAGCAATATGATAATGGCCGTTCCGTCTGTCGGTATAACGGACCGGGAAAAGACAGAACTGGAGAACATTCTTGATCTGCTGCATCTTGATCTCTATGAGGATCAGACGTTTGCGTCAGGAATCAATCAGGCAGTCCGCACGATGTTCTGTTCCGATTCTATCACAGTCAAGGGGAACCGTATTCCGCAAGGCGTAGTCCGAAACGTCCTGCATGAACTGACGGTAGATCATATTGACTATATTGAAAAGCAGCTTCAGCTCCACGAAAAAGAGATCGCACGCGGCGAGAGTTATCTGATCTCCTGCATTTACAACGCCCCGATCGACTGCATGGTGAACTGCAAGCAGTACTGCTGAACCCGGGGGCCGGGGCATAAAACAGCGCAGCCGTTGTCCTTGCAAGCATGGGATCTGTCATGACAATCCGCACTTGCCGGGTTGCCCCGGACCCCTACGCCGCAAAGCGGGAAAGGAATCAAGGATATGCGTACCAGAAAAAGAACACTTCAGGTTTATTTGAATGAAGAAGAGTATAACAAGCTCGCAAAGATTTGTGAGAACAGCAATCTGCCCCGTTCGACGGTGATCCGCAAAATGATCCTCGGACATACGATCCGCCTGCGTCCGAATATGGACTTCGCCAAGCTGCATGCAGAGATCGGATCGATTGGTATCAATATCAATCAGATCGCGCGAAAGGCAATTCAAATGCATTTGACCGGCGATGACCTGAAACGGGTGAAATCGATGCTGGCTGCCGTTCTGCGCGAACTGGACCGATGGAGGCAAGTTTGGAAATGAAGAACGATAGAAGCGGCAAAACGTCTGTAAAGGTGTCCGATGACAGGCAATCCGTGTTAATTCCCGCCTTTAGGTCATATAGATTACCGATACATAATCGGGAGGGCAGGAATGTATGAAACAGGAACCAAAGACCAATCCGGGATGCAAAAGCGTATTCAAAAACGATGCGGAAGCGATCCGGGAGAGTTTCAATACGGCGATCATTCGCTATATCAATCTGATGGAAAAGAACCAATGGAACGGGGTGCGGGCAAATTGATGCGCTTGCATTTATGCGCAAAAGCTGTTATGCTGAAAACAGCGAGCTTGCCTGTCCCTCCGAGGAGGTAATCATGAAAGCAGCGATTTATTGCCGCTTATCCGAGGAGGATCGGAATAAACAATTTGAGACCGACGACAGCAACAGCATTCAAAATCAGAAAGCCATGCTGTCGCAATACGCAGCAGAACAGGGGTGGGAGATTTACCGGATCTACAGTGATGACGATTATACCGGTTCGGATCGAAAGCGGCCGGAGTTTCAGCAGTTATTGCGCGACGCCGAAGCAAAGCGGTTTGAGGTCATTCTTTGTAAGACACAGTCCCGGTTCACAAGAGAACTGGAGCTGGTCGAAAAGTATATCCACGGCTTGTTCCCTCTTTGGGGGATCCGCTTCATCGGCGTGGTGGACAACGCCGACACCGCCAACAAGGGCAACAAAAAGTCCCGGCAGATCAACGGGCTGGTCAACGAGTGGTATCTTGAGGACATGTCGGATAACATTCGCAGCGTTCTGACCAATCGCCGCGTAAACGGATATCACATCGGCGCGTTCGCACTCTACGGCTATCGGAAGGATCCCGATGTGAAAGGTCATCTGTTGATCGACGAGGAAGCGGCGGCGGTCGTGCGGAAAGTCTTTTCTCTGTTCGCCCAAGGGTACGGCAAAACGGCGATCGCGCGGATCCTGACCGATCGCGGCATCCCGAACCCGACCGAGTACAAACGGCAGAAAGGATTGCGTTACAAGGGACCCAAGAGCAAGAACAGCACCTACTGGAAGTACTTTGCGATTGCCGATATGTTGACGAATGAAATCTACATCGGAAACATGGTGCAGGGAAAATATGGCAGTGTTTCTTATAAGACGAAGCAGAACAAGCCTCGTCCGAGGGATCAATGGTATGTGGTGAAGGGAACGCACGAGCCGATTATCGACCGCGAGCTGTGGGACACCGTGCAGTGGATGGTTCACTCCAAGGCCAAGCCGTTTGCCGGCGGCGAGATCGGCGTGTTTGCCAAGAAAGCGCGCTGCGCCTACTGCGGTTACACGCTGCGAACGCATAAAGCGCATGGGATGTATTATCTCGAATGCCCGAACCATAACGTTGCCCAAGACGCGTGCATCGGAACATTTGTTCCGGTCAGGAAGGTGGAGCAGGCGGTACTGTCGGAGCTGAAACGGCTGTCGGACGCATATCTCGACAAGGACGCCGTCACGCAAAAAGTCGAGTTTCAAAACGACATCCGCCAGAAAAAGAAGCAGGTCGCCGAGCAGCTCGACGCCTATCAAAAGCGGCTTTCGGAGTACAGCAAAGGGCTTCGGGATCTGTATATGGATAAGGTGAGAGGCTTTTTGACAGAACAGGATTTTACGGAAATGTCCAAGAGCTTTGCCGTCGACCGCACCCGTGTGGAAAAACAGATCGCAGAAGCGGAGGTCACGCTCGAACAACTCGATCAAGCGATGCAGAACGGGGATCAGCGAAAGGAGCTGATCGACCGTTATACCGCGTTCGAGAGCCTCAACCGCCCGATTGTTGAAACGCTGATCGATTATGTTCGCATCGGCAGACGGATTCCCAAAACATCCGAGCAATTGATCGAAATCCACTGGAATTTCTGAAAAAGCGTGTCAAAAGCCACAAAATGTAGCGCATCGCAAGGTGCAGCCGAGCAGAAGGCGCGCGCGACCTACGAGCATCTGATGAACATGACCGACAACGCGCAGATCATCGAGCCGCTGTACTTCTTGCGGGAGCGGGAGATTGTGCACTATCAGCGGTTTGGGGAGTGCCTTGAGATCGTTCAGGCGATCCAGAACGGCAGACCTTCCTCCTGCTGCCGCTGCCGGAACCGCTGACTGCAACAAACTGAAATCGCCGGATCGCCCGGCGATTTTTTGATGTCTCAAAACCGGATCTTTTTAGAGTTGGGTTAAGGAACGGATGATATGGTAGGGATCAGAAACAGAGAATGCATATACGAAAACCGTTCGATTGCATTCCGAAAGAATACCGGATATAATAAAAACAAGATAGGAAAGGAACCGAGAATATGGACAGGAAGAAAAGGATCCGTTTGACGGCGGTTTTGCTCACGGTGCTGCTTACGGCGGCATGCGCGGCATCCGGCAGCGCGGTGAACAACGCAGCCTCCGAAGCGTCGGCAACGGCGGAGGCAGACAGCGTGACAGAAACGACAGAATCGGCGGAGGCGACGACCGGAGCGGTCACCGCTGAATCGGCAGAGGATGCGGCGCCGTCCGGCAACGGCAGCACCCCGCCCGAACCGCCGGACGGCAAAGGCCCCGGCGGTACACCGCCCGAAGGCACACCGCCGGGCGGCCCCGGCGGTATGGGCGAACCGCCCTCGGGCGGCTTCGGCGGTATGACCGGACCGGGCGGCAGCACTTCATCCTTTGAGTACACGGCAGCGACCGAGATTACCGCGGCCGATACGCAGGAGAATCAGACCTATATCAGCTCGACCGTCGATGAAAGCGCGTTGCTCATCTCGACGACCGACGCGGTCACGGTCACAAACCCGACCGTCACCAAGACCGGTGACTCCGACGGAGGCGACAACTGCAACTTCTACGGTTTGAACGCCGCTGTACTTGCCAAGGACGGTGCAAATGTCACCATCACCGGCGGAACGGTTACCTCCGACGCGTCCGGCGCAAACGGCGTGTTCAGCTACGGCGGCAACGGCGGCAGCAACGGCGCGGCGGGCGACGGCACGACCGTGACGATCACCGATACGGTCATCACCACGACCGGCTCCGGCTCCGGCGGAATCATGACGACGGGCGGCGGCGTGACCTATGCGAACAATCTGACCGTTACGACCTCCGGACAATCCTCCGCACCGATCCGCACCGATCGCGGCGGCGGTTGGGTCTATGTAGACGGCGGCACGTATACGTCGAACGGTCTCGGTTCGCCTGCGATCTATTCGACCGCGGAGATCCATGTTGCCAACGCATCGCTCGTTTCGAACCTTTCCGAGGGCGTCTGCATCGAGGGCAAGAACAGCATCGAACTGACCGACTGCGATCTCGTCGCCAACAACACCCGGTGCAACGGCAACGCGACGTTCCTGGATACGATCATGATTTATCAGTCGATGTCGGGCGACGCGGACAGCGGCACGAGCGCATTTACCATGACCGGCGGCACGCTGACCTCGAAGAGCGGGCATGTATTCCATGTAACCAACACAAACGCGGTGATCACGCTTACGGGCGTTGCGATCACAAATGAGGATGCGGAGAACGTTCTGCTTTCGGTCTGTGCGGACGGCTGGAGCGGCGCAGGCAATATTGCGACGTTGAACGCGAGCGGGCAGACACTTTCCGGCACGATCCTCGTCGGCGACGATTCGACACTGACACTGCATCTCACGGAAGGTTCGACCTTCACGGGCAGCGTATCCGGCAGCATCACCAATGCCAAGGGTACGGCGGTTTCGACCGAGGTCGGCACCGTGAACGTGACGCTGGACGGCACCTCGACGTGGACCCTGACCGGCGACACGTATATCACTTCGTTTACCGGCGACGCAGCAAACGTCATCTCGAACGGCTACACGCTGTATGTCAACGGCGTTTCCATCAGCGGAACCAAATAACCTTTCCGCCACGTTCACGGAAAAGGGAAGTATACGGAAAAACATCCGCCTTGCGGCGGATGTTTTTTGTATGCAAAAATGTGCGGATCGTTCCGAACGGCTTTGGTGAATTGGCACGGTTTTCAAAGAAGCGATGGACGAGCTGCATCAAAACGTTGAACATCCTCTCCGGAGGCGCTTCTGCGGGGCGGCCTTTCGTCTTGCGACCGGGAATACCGGAGTCTGAAGGGCGGAACATAGGCGCAGCTTTCGCTGCCGGCATTGGGCAGAAGGTCGGTCGCGGCGCCTTTTGCGGCACCGCGGTTCTGAGAAAGGGAATCGCCGGGTTTTTCGTTGCACCGACTTGGCCTATGTTCGAGTTATTTTATGATAATAGGCGAGCGCCCAGATGCCGGTGATCAGCACGGAAGCGCCGTCTGCAGCTGTATGCGCAAGCGCAAGACCGGGCAGCGCGAACAGGTGTTCCATCAGATAGAGCATCGGAATCAGCAAAATCCCCTGCCGGAGCGCGGATGCAACGGATGCCGCGGGCGCGTTTCCTGCCGCCTGCAGAAAGTTGGACGCCAGATAATAGAGACCGATCACCGGACCCATTAAAAGCATATAGCTTACCTGCCGGATGCCGAGCGCGGCAGAGGAAGCATCCTTGATGAACAAATGGATCACCCATCCGCGCGCAAGCCAGATGGCGAGCGTCAGCACGATTCCCAGCCCGACGGTCAAAAACAGCAGCCGGCGGACGATCCCCTTGAGCTTTGCCCAGTTTTTTGCACCGTAGCAGTAGGCGAGCAGCGGCTGTACGCCCATGCAGATGCCCATCTGCACCATCGTGACGAGCAGGGTAGCCTTTCCGGCAGCTCCCATCGCGGCGACGGCTTCGGTGCCGTACTGCACGAGAAGGCGGTTTGAGAATGTTCCTGCAAGGCCGCTGAGCATGCTGCTGACTGCATTGGGAAGGCCGAGCGCTAAAATTGCGCCGAGCGCTTTGAGATCCTTTGCGTAGGCAGGACGCAGCTCGAGCGTGCACCGGTCGGCGTGTCGCGCACGGTAGAAGAAGATGTAAACGATCGCGATCGCATTCCCGAGAACCGTCGCGATCGCCGCGCCCGCAACGCCCTGATGCAGCACGAGGATCAGCAGCGGATCGAGCAGAATGTTCGAAAACGTCGAGATCAGATGCGCCGCAAGGCCGACGCGAACCAGTCCTTCGCCGCGCAGCATTCCGCCGAGGCTGTGGTTGAGCAGAATCATCGGTGCACCTGCCGCAAGGATCAGAAGGTATGAGCGTGTCGGCACGCAGGTGTCTCCGCCTGCGCCGAGAAAGGTCAGGAGCGGTCGTTGCAGGGCAAAGCACAGGAGCATGAACAGCAGACCGAAGCCGATGCTTGCCCAAAAGCACAGCGCCGAATACCGCCGGATCTTCTCCGGATCCTGCTGTCCCATCGCCTGCGCGATCTTTGTACAGCCGCCGTTGCCGATCATTGTGCTGATCGCCATCAGAAACGTGAATGCCGGCATCGCCAGCGATACCGCAGCGACCTGATTCAGATCATCGCTCCATGCAACAAAAAACAGATCCGCCATGTTGTAGAGCATCATGACCACGATCGAGACCAGCGAGGGAATGCTAAGCTCTGCGATCGCGCGCCATGGGGATGCTTCGAAAATGTGTTCTCTGGATTTCATAGACAGATCCTTTTCCACAACATGTGTTGACTTTCTTTCTGATGTCGATTATATTAAAAGAGAAAGCAGAATGCAACCGTTGATTCTTTCCTTCGTGAAAGAACATCGACAGATTCCGAAAAAGTGTTGCAATACGGAGGAAAAAGATGAAAACGGATGCGCGGGTGCGCTACACGAAGATGCGGATACGCGAGGCGTTTTTTCAATGTCTGCGAAAGAAACCGGTCAGTCGGATCACGGTCAAAGAGCTTTGCGAGATCGCCGAGATTAACCGGGCGACCTTTTATACGCATTACAGCGATCCGTTCGACCTGATGGAACAGCTTGAGGCGGAGACGCTGGCGGGGCTTCAAAATGCGATCGTGCGGCAGGATGTGCCGGGGCAGGACACGCTGCTGATGACGCTGCTGCGCGGCATGCAGAGCGACAGGCGCGAAACGGGACTTCTTGCTTCGCGCAACGGTGATCCGAACTTCGGCGCGCGCATCTCCGCGCTGTTCTATGAGATGTACCTGCCGAAGATGGAACTGCATTTGCCGGACTGCAGCGATGCCGACCGCAATGCAGTCTACCGGTTTTTGGCGGGCGGATGCGCAAATCTGCTGTCGGACTGGGTGGACAGCGGCATGCAGGAGAGTCCGGAACAGCTGGAAGAGCAGATCAATCGCCTGTGCGCAGGCGTAATCACAAGTTATCAAAAGAAGTAAGGAGGAAAACACTGTGAACGAAACGATTCGAAAACTGCTCGGCGGTGAGAGCGAAAGCCACATCCTTCCCTTTTTCTGGCAGCACGGCGAGGATGAAGCGACGCTGCGGGAATATATGAAGGCGATCTATGAGGCGTCCTGCCGCGCGGTCTGCGTGGAAAGCCGTCCGCATCCGGACTTTTGCGGCGAAAAATGGTGGCAGGACATGGACGTCATTCTGGATGAGGCGCGCAGACGCGGTATGCAGGTGTGGATCCTTGACGACAGCCATTTTCCGACCGGATTTGCCAACGGCGCGGTCAAAAGCGCACCGCTTTCGCTGCACCGGCAGAGCATCTGCGCCGCGTCCGTATCCTTTACCGGCGATGCAGCGGAGGTCGAGCTGCAGCCGGACGGTATGATCCCGCCGCCCTTCAAGCCCGCCAACATCATGGAGCAGTATGTGCTGCCCACGCTCATTAAGGACGCGCCGCATTTTGACGACGACCGTGTGATCGCGATTACCGCCGTTCGCCCGTCCGACGGCACGGCGATGCATCTGCCGCTGCCCCAAAAGGGCGAGCCGCTTCGCTGGCAGAAGCCGGAGGGCGACTGGACGGTCTGGGTCATGGGCCTTTCCCGCAACTGCGGCCCGCACCGGGAGTATATCAATATGCTCGATCCGAAGAGCGTCCGCCTTTTGATCGATGCGGTCTACGAGCCGCACTGGCAGCACTATGCCGATGATTTCGGAACGACGATCGCAGGATTCTTCTCGGATGAGCCGGAGCTCGGAAACGGGCATCTGTACTTTTATGACAATCTGCTCGGCACCGATCAGGATCTGCCGTTTGCCGACACCCTTCCGGCCGAGCTCAAAAAGCGCCTCGGCGAAAACTGGGCAAACTGCCTCTGCCTGCTCTGGGAGAACGGCATGGACCCGGAAAAGACCGCACAGGTGCGCTATGCCTATATGGACGCGATCACCTGCCTCGAGCGCGAGCATTTTTCACGGCAGCTCGGCAGCTGGTGCCGCGCGCACGGCGTCCGCTACATCGGTCACATGATCGAGGACGGCAACGCGCATGCACGCACGGGTTCGAGCATGGGACATTACTTCCGCGGACTCGACGGACAGGACATGTCGGGCATTGACGACATCGGCGGACAGGTTCTTCCGCAGGGCGAGGACGAACCGAAGGTTGGTAATCTGATGAGCGCGCGCGACGGCGAGTTCTATCATTATATGCTGGGAAATCTTGCGGCGTCTGCCGCAGCGATTCAGCCCGAAAAACACGGCAACGCGATGTGCGAGATCTTCGGCAACTACGGCTGGGCAGAGGGCGTCCGGCTTGAAAAATACCTCGCCGATCATTTTCTCGTGCGCGGCGTCAACCACTTCGTTCCGCATGCGTTCAGCCCCGCGCCGTTCCCGGATCCGGACTGCCCGCCGCATTTTTACGCGCACGGACACAATCCGCAGTATCATCACTTCGGAAAGCTGATGGACTATATGAACCGGGTCGCGACGCTGACGAGCGGCGGACACTGCGTCACGCAGGCCGCGATCCTGTATCACGGTGACAGCGAGTGGATGGGCGAGGCGATGCTCTCCCAAAAGCCCGCGCGCGCTTTGGCAGAAGCGCAGATTGCATTCGATACGATTCCGTCCGATGTGTTCGCCGAGCCGGAGCGCTACCGCACGGTGTCCGGCAAAACGCTTCGGGTCAACACGCAGGAATACGGTGCGCTGATCGTGCCGGCTGCCAGATACCTGTCCGAAGCTGCAGCAAAGGCGCTGCAGAGCGCCGCATTCCCGGTTCTGTATCTTGACCGGCGTCCGGAAAACGTCACGGGCGGCGAGGTTGTTTCGATCAAAGAGCTTTCCGAACGGCTCTGCCCCAAAGCGCGGTTTGCGCCGAAAAGCACCTACCTTCGCGCGATGCACTATCGCGGCAAGGCGGACTTCTTCTTCTTTGTCAACGAGGACGCAAAGCCGTACCGCGGCACCGTGACGCTGCCCTGTACCGGCCCTGCCTACCGCTATGACGCGTGGAACAACCGAATTATGCCGGTTTCGCTTGCTGACGGGACGCTCGAACTCGTGCTCGAGCCGCTGGACAGTTTCCTCCTGATCCTCGATGAACCGGATCCTGCGCTGCTGACTGAGCCGGTTTCTCTGGAAGGCGCGGAACTGCCGCTTGCACCGTGGACGCGGAGCCTCTGTGCCGGCATCGACTATCCGAACTTCGGCGCGCCGAAAGCCGTGACGCTGCCCGATGCGCTCGCGGACGAACTGCCCGCGTTTTCCGGCTATGCGCGCTACGAAAGCAGCTTCGAACTGACCGCGCAAAAAGCCGTCACGCTGGAGCTGACCGACGCATACGAGGGCGTCGAGGTCATTGTGAACGGGAAGAGCGCGGGCATTCAGATCGTGCCGCCGTTCCGGTACGACCTTTCGGCTCTGACCGTGCCCGGCAAAAACACGCTCGCCGTCGAGGTTGCAACCACGCTTGACCGCGCCTGCTATGCCAAAAACAAGGACGATATGCGCTTCAAGATGCGCGGCCTCGTTGCGCCGACAGCGCCGACCGGCATCAACGGAACGGTCCGGGTCTTTGCCCGGTAAGGATTTGTATCAAAAAACGGTCTCCTGCGGGAGACCGTTTTGCTGCTTTGGGGATTGGCGCGGCGTCATTTCGGGTCCGGATTCGCGCGGTATTCGGACGGAGTCACGCCGTACTCGCGCTTGAACACTTTGACAAAATAGTTGTTGTCGCTGTAGCCGACATAGCTGCTGATGTCCTGTACGGGGGTGCGGCCGGAGGTCAGCATCTCGGCGGCCTGCCGGCAGCGCAGATGCGCGATGTAGCGGGAGATCGTCATGCCGACCTCCGCCTTGAACGCCTTGGTCAGATACGATTCGGAAAGGTGCGCGATCTTCGAAAGGTCGGCAAGGGTCAGCTCCTGGCTGTAGTTCAGCCGGATGTGCTCGACGACGCGGCGGATGGGGTCGGAGAGACCGGAAAGGGACTCGCGGCTTCGGCGGACGGCCTCGGTCAGCTCGAGGATCATCGCATCGCCGAGACGTGCCTGCTCCGCAAGGCTTTTGGCGGCAAGGACGTGCTGTGCGGCGCGCTGTGTGATCTCGTGGATCTCGACCAGCGATGCGCCGCCGCGTTCGGCGGCCTTTCGCGCAAGCGCGCGCAGCATCGACAGTCCGATGCTCGGCGACTGATAGATCGCGTTGATGTAGCGGGGCTGCTGCATGCCCTCGAGGTTCATCTGCCGCAGCGCGGGGAGTACGTTTTCGACGTCGCCGGTCTCGATCCGGCGGAGGAACGCGTTTTCGGCGTCATAGCGGCGGTGCAGCGAGCTGTAATCGAGCGATTCGGCGTGCATCGGCTGCGGCAGCGAGACCGCGGAGCCGGCATTTTTGAGCCGGCAGTAGGCATATTCCTCGCTCTGTCCGGTAAAGGCGCAGATGATCGCCGAAACGGTCTGCCGCACGGTGTTCGCGCCGATCAGCGGAAACGCGCTGTAATAGACGCGGATCGAGGACGCGAACGAAACCGGAACGCGGTGCGCAAGCAGCGTGCGCTGCACCTTTTCGTCGGCAAAGCCCGCGCGGACGAACGGTCCGAGCAGAAATACCTTTCCGTAAAAGCGCAGAAACTGCAGGCAGACGCCGAGCTCGTCCTCAAAGCCGTAGATCGTCTCCTCCCGCATCCCGTCCGCAAGCCGCCGCAGCTCCTTTGCGGTGAACATCGGCTGCAGCGCAGAGTGATAGCAGAAGGCGCGCTCGAACTTTTCGTAAAGCTCCGGCGTATCGCCGTACAGCACGTTGAGATGCAGAAGGTTTTGTAACAGCGCGGAAAACAGCTCAAGATCCATAACGCCCTCCAGAAAGGATGAATTTGTTCTACCTCGGATGATTTCATTCTATCACAGTCCGCGCCGGAACGGAAGCGGCAGAGCAAGATTTTCGGGGAAAGGGGGGGAGGGGCGTTTCCGTAGAAAAAGGCTTCCCCTTGAGGGCAGCGAAGCGTTGCTGCGGGGGTGAATGATATGCCGGTGGCATGTCAGAGCCGCAGCGTGACCGAGCCGCAGCGAGACAGCTGTCAGCGAAGCTGACTGATGAGGTGTCTCTCACACGAAACTCTCCACCTCATCCGACCTCGCTTTGCTCGGCCGCAAAATGGTCTCGCTTGGTCGCAGCGCGTCGCTGTTCGCTTCCTTCTGCTCCCTGTTCGACCTGCGCTTCCGCTTCGCTTCTCCCCGCACTGCGGGCGCTCAGCTTTGCGCCCCCACCCGAAATTTTACGCATTTTTGAAAAAAGGATCAAATCGTTCTATTATGCTTGATATTTTTCTAACGGTCGCGGGAAGAGACGGGTATAATGAGCATAGAAAACAACAAGGGGGAGTATTTATGGACAAGAAGCAGAAGATCACCGCCTCGCAGGCCGACGGCGTTCAGTACCGCCGCGCGAAGCTCTGGCAGATCATCTTAGTCGCCTGCAACGCGCTGAACGGCATGGCGATCTACATTTTCATCGGACAGGCAACCTACGCCGCGAGCATCGGCTACGGGATCACGACGCTGATCGTCGGAGGACTTCTGACCTTCACCCGTATCTTCGACGCGGTTACCGATCCGCTGCTTGCCTTCCTGTATGACCGGGTCAACACCAAGTGGGGCAAGGTGCGTCCGCTGATGCTCCTCGGCTGGCTCATCCAGTCCCTCGGTCTGATGCTGCTGTTCTCCTGGACTTCCAGCAAGGGCTTCGGCGTCGGCATGTTCCTTGCGACCTACATGCTCCATCTGATCGGCTACACGATGGTCAACATGACCGCGCAGACGCTTCCGGCGCTGATGACCAACGATCCAAAGCAGCGTCCGACGGTCGGCGTCTGGAACACCGTATTCAACTACATCGTGCCGATGGTCTTTACGATCATCCTCAGCACCGTTCTGCTGCCGCGATTCGGTGAGATCGTGCAGAACGAGGCCGGCGCGTACGTTGCGAACTACAATCAGACCTATCTGACCGCCGCGGCGATCGTGACCGTTGCGGTGTCCTTTGTCGGCGTTCTGCTTGCCTGCATCGGCATCTCCGAATACGACAAGCCCGAGAACTTCGCGGGCACGAAAAAGACCGACGAGCGCCTCAAGGTCCGCGACATGATCGAGGTTCTGCGCCACAACAAGCCGCTGCAGGCGTACATCGTCTCCGCGGCTTCCGACAAGATCGCGCAGAAGGCCGGCGGCGCGGCGATCGTCGCGACCATGCTTTCGGGCATCCTGATCGGCAACATGACGATCGCGACCTACCTGTCCGTCGGCGGCATGCTGCCCTCGATCATCTTTGCGATCATCGGCGCGCGCTACTGCGGCAAACACGGCAACAAGGTCGGCATCGTCAACTGGGCGAAGTACTGCATCTACGCCAACCTTGCGATGATCGCGTTCTTCGCGGTCACGTGGTTTACGGTCGGCACGCATACGATCGCGAACTTCGGCGTCACGATGATCCTGTACATCCTTTTGACGCTGATCTGCAACGGCTTCATGATGGCCGGCACGACCGCGGGCACGGCGTTCATGGCGGACGTGATCGACTATGAGCTGGACCGCAGCGGCAAGAACATCCCCGCCGTGGTCTCCGGCACGTACAGCCTCGTCGACAAGCTGGTCTCCTCGTTCTCCGAGCTGATCGCAACCGGCTGCGTCGCCCTGATCGGCTACACCGCAACGCTCCCGCAGCCCGGCGACTCGCCGACCGCCCCGATCTTCTGGGTCACGATGTTCCTGCGCTACGGCCTTGCGATCCTCGGCTGGATCTGCACGCTGATCGCCATGCGCAAGTGCCGCCTCGACAAGGCCGAGATGGTCGAAGTCCAGAAGCGCATCGCCGAGAAGAAGGCCGCAGTCAAGGCGGAAGCGGAAAACGCGTAACCTTGAACCGATTTCAGACAAGCCCGTGCCGAATCGCGGGCTTGTATCTTACTTATCTTACAGGAGGAACAACATGCGAACGATTTCGCCAATGAACGATCATTGGACGTTTACCAAGGAAGGCAGAACCGAGTCCGTCACCCTGCCGCACACATGGAACGCGGTCGACGGACAGGACGGCGGCAACGACTATTACCGCGGCGTCTGCGTCTATACGCGATCGATCGAAAAAGAGGAGCTGACCGGCGCGGTCAACGTGCTTGAGTTTTGCGGCGCAAGCCATACCGCAGAGGTATATTTAGACGGCGAGCTTTTGGCAAAGCATGAGGGCGGCTATTCGGCGTTTCGCGTCGGGATCCCGTATCCGGGCGTTCTGACCGTTGCGGTGGACAACCGCGACAGCGATCACGTCTACCCGCAGAAGGCGGATTTCACGTTCTACGGCGGTCTGTACCGCGGCGTGAAGCGGATCTCCGTTCCCGAAGAACACTTTGAACTGATCAAGGACGGCACGCCGGGCATCAAGGTAACGCCCAAAGTCGACCTATCTGCAAAGCGCGCCCTCGTCACGGTCGAAACGTGGCAGAATGCGGAAAGCGTCAGCATCACGGTCAATGGAGAAACGAAGGAAGTTCCGTCCGAAAACGGACACGCCGCCGCGACCTTTGCGATCGAAAACGTGCATCTTTGGGACGGCGTGCAGGATCCTTACCTCTACACCGCATCCGCAAAGCTGGCTTCCGGCGATGAGATCAGCACGCGCTTTGGCTGCCGCGAGTTTTCGTTCGATCCCGAAAAGGGCTTTTTCCTCAACGGACGCAGCTATCCGCTTCGCGGCGTCAGCCGCCACCAGGATCGGAAGGGCAGCGGAAATGCGCTCTCGAAGGCGGAACATGCCGAGGACATGGCGATCATCCGCGAGCTCGGCGCGAACACGCTGCGCCTTGCGCACTATCAGCACGCGCAGGAGTTCTACGATCTTTGCGACGAGAACGGCATCGTCGTCTGGGCGGAGATCCCGTACATCACGATGCACCTGACCGCGGGCGTGCAGAATACGCTCGATCAGATGCGCGAGCTGATCACCCAGTGCTACAACCATCCGTGCATCGCGGTGTGGGG